>JAAUQQ010000072.1 GCA_012032745.1 Synechococcales cyanobacterium RM1_1_8 | reverse complement strand
ATCGACGGACTGGCCCAGGTGGCCTTGGTAGCGGGCTTGGCGATCGCCTCCCCTGCCCTCCCCTCAACCAGCCTCAATCCAGCACCAATCTCCAGCAAAAACGTCAGGAAAGCTCTAGAAACATCAAGCAGATCACCATGCAAACGCCCGGCCATGTCATCATCAACCTCGGTCTCCTGGGCGGGGGCGATCGCCCCCGCTGGACCTGGCCGATCATCGCCGGAGCCCTCATCCCCGACCTGATGATGTTCTGGTTTTATGTCTGGACCAAGCTCATCCGAGGGCTGCCCGACGGCGAGATCTGGCGCACCACCTACTTCCTAGACAGTTGGCAGAACATCTTTGACCTGTTCAATTCCATCCCCCTCGCCCTGGTCGGTTTGGGATTGGCCCTGTACTGTCGCCAGGGGGGCAGTCACCAGGGGGGCAGTCACCAGGGGGCCAGACCCCAGGGGCCTAGGCCGCAGCCCTGGGCAGGGCCAGCCATTGCCTGCTTCGCCAGCATCATTTTCCACTGCCTCCAAGACCTGCCCCTGCACCATGACGATGGCCACCGCCATTTTTGGCCTTTGAGCAACTTCCGCTTCGCAAGCCCTGTATCCTACTGGGATCCAAACCACTACGCCATCTGGGGCGCGCTGTTTGAAGTCGTTTGCGTGGTCGCGGCCACCGCCCTGATTCTGCGCTGGCTCAAGTCACCCTGGGGCAGAGGCATTCTGATCTTCCTCGCTGTGCTCTACATCGCCCTCTATCTGTCGCTCTATGGGCCCACGGTCATCGCCTTGGTCGGCTGAGCTACGCTGTATACAGCGTCAAGACTCCACGGCCTGGTTTGCCAATGGCCTGGCCTTCCAACAACCTGGTCTGCCAGCGGCCACTCTCCCCACACAGTTACCCTACCAATGGTCTCCCAGCTTCCCCAGCCGCAGCCTCAGCTCAATCCGCCCCTTGGCCAGGCCCAATCCGCCAGGGGTCAGGCCGCCCCACGCCTGGAAGCGCCCAAAACAACGATCGAATACCCCGAAAGCGATGGCAAACCGATAGCGGACAATACCCAGCAATTTCGCTGGATTGTGGTGATTAAGGAAAATATAGAGGCGATCTATGCCGAGGATCCAGCGGTGTTTGTCGCAGGCGACCTACTCTGGTATCCCGTTGAAGGGCGTAACGACATCTGCACCGCTCCCGATACCCTCGTGGTCTTTGGGCGACCCAAGGGCGATCGCGGCTCCTATCAACAATGGAAAGAGAATAACATTGTCCCCCAGGTCGCCTTCGAGATCCTTTCTCCCAGCAATAGCCGTATCGAAATGGGCAGGAAGCTGCTGTTCTACAACCGGTACGGCATCGAAGAATATTACGTCTATGACCCAGCCCGCTACGCCTTCGAGGCCTGGCATCGGGGGGAAACGGGGCTGGAGCCCCAAGACGCCGAACCCCTGATCAGCCCCCGCCTGGGCATCCGTTTCGATCGCAGCCCAACGGGAGAGCTGGAGATCTTCCGGCCCGATGGCAGCCCCTTCGAGTCCTTCCAGCAGCTCCAGGCCCGCGCCAATCAGGCCGAAGCCAAGGCAGCCACCGCTGAAGCCAGGGCGGCGGCGTTAGCTGAGAAACTGCGCGAGCTGGGGTTCGATCCCGAACAGCTTTCCTAGGGCAAGCCGCATCTGCCCTGGATTATGGGGAGTGGCTTTTAAGGGGAAGCTGAGAATGGTAGAAACCCAAAACAGAGGTTGGATATGATAGTGGAGTCCTCTTGCGGGTCTGGGCTATGGCTTCTCCATTTCCTGGCATGAATCCGTTTATCGAGCAGCCCGAACTCTGGTCCGAATTCCACAGTCGAATGATTGTGGCGATTGCCGATGCCCTAGACGAGCTAATCAGCCGGGACTACCGCGTTGCCGTCGAAAAACGAATCTACCTGGGCCAGAGCGAAGAGCAGCGTTTGGTTCGGCATTCCAGGTGTCGCCATTACAACGTCTCCCGGTCTACCATTGAGCTGCCCCAGCTTGAGACCGTGCAGGAGCGCTATTTGGAGATTCGAGCAGGGGCGACTGGAAGCGTCATTACCAAGCGCAGCAATGGGTGGCGGAAAGTCTGGGGCAGAGGCAGCGGGTTTGATCGGCGGTTTGATCGGCCATCGGTGCCACATCTGCTCCCATTGATCGGTAGGCTGGAGGATGAATTCTTTCCAGAGTCAACTGCCATGAGCGACCAACCCCAGACCGGAGCTGAAGCCGTCGATGCCGCGATCGCCCAGGGCCTCGACCTCGATGGTTCCCCCATCCCCGCCGATCAGCTCGATCTATACCGCAGCGTCATGGCCCTGGAGGGCGATCGCCAGCGCAGCGGCGTGACCAACAGTATGCGATCGCGCATCGTTCGCATCGGAGCCAAGCATATCCCCCAGGCTGAACTCAATCAAAAGCTGGTGGATGCGGGCTGGGCTGGGCTGAAGGAGAAGGAAATTGCCTTTTATTACGGTGGCAAGTAACGGTTACGGCGGCAAGTGACGGTTACGGCGAAAAATCGTGATTCCAGCAGCCCTAGCGGGGATTGGTGGGAATGTTCAGCGGGCGGCCTGCGCGATCGACAATGGACAGATCCCACTGGCCGTTGACGCTGACCTCAAACGCGACGCGATCGCCCCGCTCGCTCAAGCTCGGATGGCGCACAGCGCTGTTCAGCCGGGCGGTCAAATTGCGCGACTGCTGGGCGCTGCGCTGGTAGAGATAGATATCGCTGCGCCCCGCCCGCACCGCTGCAAAGGCAATGAACTCACCATCCGCCGAGGCCGAAGGCTGGCCCACCAAGCTATCGGCGCGGTTGAGGCCGGGTAGGGGAATTGAACGCTGGGAGCGCGTATCAAATAAGACGATTTCCTGGATTCCCCGCCGCTCGGTCACCAGGGCAATGTAGCGGCCCCCGTGGTGGGGCTCCCAGTCGCCATGGATACTGTTCAGACCGCTACTTTCATTGCTGGGATAGCGCACCAGTCGCCCCCCCGGCCCGGCACAGCCGCTCAACAGCAGGGTGGCGATCGCCGCCGCAGCTCCCACCAGCCCCAGCCAGCGCCCAACACAACCCGGCCCCCTACTGCTGCCCATCATCGACCAAGCCTGCCCCAGCAGCGCCAGCCAGATCCAGCTCCACCCCCGGCCCCCGATCTAGCACTTCAATGTCCCACTGGCCACGCCGCCCGCTTTCAAAGGCCACATAGCGGCCATCGGGGCTGATGCTGGGGTTACGCACCGTTCCCTGGAAGCCCGTGGCCAGGGTTTGGCGGCGCTGGCGCTGGCGATCGTAGAGGACGATTTGGGGGCGACCGCGATCGCGCACCACATAGACCAGATAGCGGGCCGAACGGCTCAGGCTGGGCTCTCCACCATGGCATTGGGGCGGCTGAGGGGCGGCAGATTAATAAATTGCTGACGTTCCAAATCAAACAGCGCCAGGGCCTGGGTTCCCCCCCGGCTGGAAATCATCGCCACAAAACGACCGTCGCCGCTCAGGGCAGGCTCGCCATCGCTAAAGCGGCTGTTCAATCGCCCATAATCGCCGACGAGGCCCCCGGTCAATCCCCCCGGCGGGACACAGGCTGACAAGCACAACAGGGCCAAGAGGCTGAGCCCCCGGCTAATCATCGAACCCAAGGCCGAACTAATCGTCGAACTGGGCGGAGTTGTCAAACTCATCATCCGGCGGAGGCGTCACGGGCTTGAAGTCCACGTAGCTGTCATTGGGAGGGGCAGCGGGGGCGGATTGGCCGGGCGATCGCGCTCCAGGCGGCTGAGTGAGCGGCGGCGGATTGGGCGGGCCTGCCGGGCGTCGATCGGGTCGTCCATCTGGCCGCTCGTTCGCTCTTCCTGCCGGTCGTTCCCGAGTCGTCTGGGAGGCAGTCTGGGAAAGGGGCCGCTCGCCCAGGGGAGCCATCGGCGCAGCATCGATTACGGGGCGCTCGGCACCGCTGGGACGGCGGCGGCGGGGCGGCATGTCCGAGGCGGGAATGGTGATGGGGGGACGCTCTGAATCAAAGGGGCGACCTTCGCCCCTAGGCCGATTTGGGACCGGGGGGCGGTCTTCGTTGGCGGGTTCACGGAAGGGGCGACCTTCGAGGGATAGCTCGGAGCGCTGGGGGCGATCGCTGCGGGAGGCAGGCTCGGCACCGCGCGCTGGAGCACGCCCTGGCCTGCGGTCGGGACCAAAGCCATCCTCGCGGGGGGGACGGCCGCCGAAGCTGTCGGAGCCAGGGCCTGCACTAGCAGGCCTACTGCCAGATCTGCTGGCCGGTCCACTGGCCGGTCCACTGGCCGGTCCACTGGCCGGTCCACTGGCAGGCCTACCCAGGTCATCGTCCCAGTCGCTGTTGCGGGGGGGACGGGCAGATGGGCTGGCAGAATTACGTTCAGGGCTGCGGCCTGGGTTGGGCCAGCGCCCCGATCGCGGATCAAATTCATCTCGCCCAGGGGCATTGCGGTCCAAGTCCCGGCCCAAGTCTCGATCTAGACCCCGATCTAGGCCCCGAGCAGCGGGGTCCAGGTCAGTCGAGGCGGGGCGAGGGCTGCGGGGGCGCTCATCGTAGCGATCGCCGCGATCGCCATAGCCAGGCGCGGGCTCGCTGCCCCGAATGCGTCGCTGGTCGCGGCGGGAGGGGGAATCGAAGCGATCGTATGGGTCAACTTCGGCCTCGTAGCGATAGACCGGGTTGCCGGAGAAGTTATTGCTGGGGCGGCCCTCATCCCTGGCGCGGCGGGCATCGGGGGAGAAACGCTGGCGCAGGTTGCCAAAGGCGCTCTCCCGGTAGGGAGCTGGGGATTTGTTGGCCTGGCGATCGCGAATGTTCTGCCACATCAACGAAATGATCGCGCCCACCGCCAGCAAATTCTGGAACTCGACGATGCCGGGGGGAACCACGGCCATGCTGGCGGAGACGATCGCCGTAATGCCGTAAATAATGCCGACACAGACATAGGCGATATCTGAATCTCGCCGAATCTCTGGCTTAATTTGACCAATCGCATAGAGCGTAATCGAGCCAATCAGCATGATTAGCCCAAACAGCGAGCCGCCACCCATACCATTTTCCTCTTGTCGTTCGAGCGCTCCAGGCTGGCGTCTCAGCACCATAGATCTGGGAGATGACTCTGGGAGATGAAATCCGAGCAGATCTGCTCCGCGCTTTCGCTTCATCCATGGTAGCGGCTCTAGGATATCAGCCGCCGCCAGAATCGCCCAGAATCGGGGGATGGTCAGGCAATGGGAATAGTTTCGCTGGGCTCCCAGGGCACCGAGTCGCCGCTGGGAATAGCGAGCCTGGGGCATGGCAAGGGGGAGGTTGGGGGCGCGATCGCGCCCCCAACCCCAGCATGTCCTAGGAGCGCTTCACAGCATCGGTTTTGGCAAACACGATCAAAGCGATGGTGGCGGGAATCACGATGATCACAGCTCCGGCAACCAGGCTCAACATAAAATTGGTCAAAGACGGCGTCATGGCTTTCTAATCCCTATTGATTCAGCGCGATTACATAACTTGATAATCCAAAGTTTAGCCGCCTGCGCCCCCTCTCGTTAAGATCTTGATCAAAGCCTTTGCGTTTTGTAATCTTTTTGCGTCCCGTAGCCGCCTTGTCTTGCGTTCCTGAGCCTTGTCTTGCGCCCCGTAGCTTGATGTCCAGTGCCAGGGCGATCGGCCCCTGGGCAACCCGCACCGCCAAACCCTCCATGTCCCTCTCTCCAGACCTGCCCCTATGACTGCATTAACGCTTCTTCCCTGGGTACTTGGCCCGCTGCTGGCGGTCATGACCTTTATGTTCATCTTCCGCATTGTGCTGACCTGGTATCCCGAGGTCGCGCAAGAGAAATTCCCTTTCAACCTGGTCATTTGGCCGACGGAGCCATTCCTGGCCCCGACGCGCAAGCTCATCCCTCCCATTGGCGGTGTCGATATCACACCGATTGTCTGGGTCGGAGTCTTCAGCCTGGTGCGGGAGATTTTGCTCGGGCAGCAGGGGCTGATCACCATGGCCATTACCGCCAGCCAGGCCGCCGCCTAAGCCCAGCCATCTCCCAGGGTGAATCGTGAGGATGTTCCCCGTAGGAACGAACCGCCGTTCGTCCGGCTGTTCGCCCAGTCTTAATCACCCAGTCTTAATCACCCAGTCTTAATCACCCAGTTCATCCTGGACGCCAGGCCAGAAAAAGCCTCGACCCCAGAGGTACCGGAGTCGAGGCTTGGGTTGTGTGTGAGGAATGAGCGGGCCTAGATTAATCCACCTTGACGCGGAAGACAATCTTGCCGTAGGAATTGGCCGGAGCGCCTAGGCCATTAGGATTGGGCACAGCACCCAGGTCCACCACCACCGCGCCCTTGCCATGATCTGCGCCATCGCAGGAGGCCGGAGGCGTGGTGACAAAGCCCGTAGGGACCGCCCACGGTGCGGGTGCCGGTGAAGTCTCCCGCCCACGTTGGTGATCACGAAGTCCACGAACAAGTCACCGTTGGGGCCGGGGTTGCTGGGCGACTGGGCCTGCACCGTAATGCCAGCGACCTCAGAGATGACCAAGGTCACCTCGTTAGAGACAGCAGTGGGCTGAGCAACACCGCTGCCATCCTCGTAGGTGCCGGTGAATGTGTTGCGAATGGTACGTCTCTACGGAGCCGCCTCTGTTGGACTGGGGATATTGGTGGGCATGGGCTCAGCCTCGGGTGTTTCCTCGGGATTACTGTTTGGCGTGACCGGTTTGGCCACGGGCGTCTGTTCTCCAAAGCCCCGGAAGAGTTCATTGACCTTGAGCGTGATGCCTACATAGGGGCCGCTGGCAGATTGGTTGCCGTCGAAGTCGCGATCGCTGACCTTGCCAAAAACATAGCCCGCCGATAGCCGCAGGTCCGGAGTAATGTAGTAGCCGCCCTCTAAGACGACCCCCATTTCCTGGTAGCCCTGGGTCTGGCCAATCCAGCGGCCTTCGCCCAGGAGATCGAAGCTGTCATGGAAGCGATAGGTCGCCCGCAGTTGGGCCAGGGTCGTCGTGTTGCTGCCCACAAGATCCTCCGCCAGGTACGATTCGCTCTGGCGCAGGGCCAGTTTTCCGTACAACTCCCAGCGCCAATTGGGCGCATAGATCGCCTCGGTGGCGAAGACATGTTCGCTGGAGCCAGTGCCGCTGCCAAATAGGGCAGACTCGGGAATCAGGTCAGGGTTACGGCGGTATTCGTAGCGCAGCAGGGCATTGATTTTATCTTCTTCAACATCGCGATAGGCCAGCCCCAGGCGAATTTCGGTGGTGGGATCGAGGTTGCGCAGGCCCTGGTTGGCATTGGCGCTGCGGTTGTAGCGCACCAAGCCCGTGAGCGAAGGGGAGAGCTTGCCGGTTAGGGCAGCGCTGATGTTCTCACTGGTGCCGCCGCTGCTGTTGCTGCGCTCATAGCGGGCGCTGGCCTTCAGGTCGGCGCTGCCGGTGTAGTCGAGGCCCAGGCTGAAACTATCGCCGCCATTGAGGCCGACGGTGCTACTGTTGCTGCCCACGACAATGGGCTGGCGCAGGCGATCGCCGCTGGCCGTGCGGCCAAACATATCCCCCACAATGCGCTCATAGGCCAGGTCCAGATTGAGTCCTCGGGTGACTTCCCAGCGTTGCTTCAGCCCCAGGGCACCCTGGCCTCGCATTTCGCTGAGGCCGTTGACCAGGGAATAGCGGCCCGTCAGGGTTGTGTTAAACCGATCGCCGCTCAGCAGCGCGTACTCCCCCTGGAGGTCCAGGGTCGTGAAGCTTTGGCCATTGAATTGACCTCGGGTGAACCAATGCTGATTGAGGCCAAGATCGATGCCGGGCATGATTTTGTAGCTGAGGCCCACCTGGGTGCGATCGGAATAGACTGCATCGTTGTTGCTGCTGAGGGTCAGTTCATTCAAGGCATTGAAGCTGAGGCGCTCCCCCAGGGGCAGGGCCAGGCGCGATCGCAACTGGCTGGAGCTGCCGCTGCGATCAGGATTGAGCCGATCCTGGCGATCGCGGAACACCAGGTCCAGATTCAAATTAGCTCGACCGAGTTGCTGCTGCACCCCAGCGGTCACGGTGGTCAGACGATTGTCCACCCGCTGCCCCGGCAGGGCCTGGTTGGTCGCATCGAGCAGATCGCCTAAAGTGACAATCGGACGGGTACTCACCCCATCATTTTTTTCATGGTCATAGCCGAGGCGAAGACTGGTTGTGGAGCCAACCTTGGCTTTGACCTCCGCTCCGTAGCGGGTTTGGCCGGGCACAAAGCTGATCGTGGCATTGTTCGAGAAGCCCGCATCCGCATGGCGAAGGTAGGCCCGGCCCGTGACATTCTCGATCAGCTTGCCCTCCAGCTCAACCCGATAGGCACTACCATCAACGTTGCCTAGGTCCGGGGAGTCATTTTCAGAATAGGCATATTCCGCCACCAGGCGACGGTCCGCCCCCAGGGAGAACAGGGCATCGGCACCGTAGAGGCTGAAGTCGCGGCTGCCCTTGTCTTCCCGCAGGGCCGTGGCTCCGATCCAGCTCTCATTTTGAGTTTCGCGGCTGAGGTGATAGCGTCCCCGCAGGCCGTAGATGCTGGCGCTCTCGCCGCTTTCAAATTGGTAGCTGGCAACAATGCGGCGCACCAACACCTGGCCCTGATCGCCGATGGCGGTGCGGAGCTGGGCTTCGCGGAACTGGATGGAGCCGCGATCGTAGTCGATGTCATAGTCACTACCCCGGCTGAGACGGCTGCGCTCAATGATGGTGCCGGGGCGCTCCAGCTCTTCTAGTTCGATATACAGCTCTTCACTGCCGGGCAGCAACAGCCGCTGGGACAGGAAGTAGTAGCCCGACGTGCCATCGGGCGCAATGATATCTCGCCCAAAGCCATCGACATTGTTGCCGTAAAAACCACTGAGCTGGAGGTTGCCCAGGTTGTAATTGAGCTTGGCCCCATGGAGGTTCCGACTCGTGGCGCTAAATTCCTGGGAGGGGCTGGCAAATTCTTCGGTGTTGTAGTCCCCCCAGAGCAGAAAGTCTGGCGCTGCACCGGGGATATCGGGGGTGCGCTCAATGCGGGCATAGAAATGGTCAATCGAAGGGGTGAGGTTGTAGCTGCTCGACCCATCCCCATGGACCGGGTAGAGGTAGTCGCTGAATTGATCGGTCGCTTCGTAGAGGTTCTCGCCCCGCTCATCTTCATTCAGGGGCCGCTTGCTGTTGTATGCCCCCGTAAACAGCCATTCGCCGATGTTGCCCGTGGCGAAGAGTTGTCCCTCGGCTTCCAGGCCCAGGTCGTTGTCCTGGGAGAGATCAAAATCTTCAAAGCGATCGTAGAAGTCTAGGCCCTGGCGACCCAGGCGCAGATCAAGCAGGCCGCTGACGATGCTGGGGCGATCGCCGGTTTCAAACTGGATTTGGCTGTAGGCTTCGAGCCCGGCGCTATCAGCTCGAATGCGGCCAATGCCTGCCTCCAGGGGAGCCTGAAGTTGTGCCGTAAACTCGCCATCCTGGGCCTGCACCTGGAAGCCGGGCTGGCCCAGGGAAAAGTCTTCACCCACAAACAGGCCCGCATTGGCGCTGAGGGTGACGATCGCACTGTCATTCGAGCGATTGCCATTCCCATCCAGGAGTTGACCTTGGACAGTGACAAGGCTGCGGCCATCGGCGGGCAAGCGCGCTTCGAGGGTGGTGAGGGAAATGGCCCTGGCCGCGCCCCGCACGGTCACAGCGGTACTCACCCGCTGCTGCTCCCCTTGGATCAAGCCTTCTGCCTGGATCTCGTTGCGGCCCGACTGGAGCGAAATGCCGTACCAGGTCTGGGTGACCAAATCGGTGGACTCATCTAAGCTCGTGCGCCCGATGGATTCCTCCCCCACCGCTTGGCCATTGACCCATAGCCTCACCTGGCTATGGGCCGGAAAGCGCAGCACCACCGTGGCGGCGGGCACATCCAGCAGCTCGTCCTGGGTTGGGGAGAGCAGTTCGAGGCGGGCCTGGCCCTCACTCGGGCTCACAGCACTCGGCTCGGCCAGGGGGCAGACAGGGGCTCGGCTAGGGTCTCAGCCAGGGGCTCGGCTAGAGGCTCAGAAACGGGCTCAGAAACGGGCTCAGAAACGGGCTCAGACAGGGGAAGGATTGTCTCAGCAACTTCTGATGTAGCAGCCGGTGAATCCTGCGGGAGAGCTGGGTCTAGCACCCCCCCCTCCAGGGGCTCGGCAGCCTGGCTCGGGGAAGCAACCCAGGCTGGGGCAGAGGCCAGAATCAGTCCAGCCAGGCCCAAGGGGAAGAGTAGAAAACTGGAATAACGCTGCATTATTGGGCCTCCTTCGGCAGGGGGGTAACCGGAAAGTTCATGCGCACCATGCCGCTAGGCTCCAGGTGAACCAAGCGAGAATCACTGTTAAATTCCCGGCGGTAGTCATTGGGAGCGAAGTCATAGCCGGGCACGCTGGACAGATCCAGCACGCCGCTGTGGTAGCCCGGCTGGACATTGGCCACCGAAAACAACCCCTTGTCATCGGTGACGATGCGATTGCCATCCTGAAGAAAGATCACAGCATTGGGCAGACCGGGCTCGTCGCGCTGCTGCTCCCCATCAAAATTCTTGTCGTCAAACACGCGACCCAAAATGATGCCGTAGCTGGAGAGGATGCCGGGGCGAATTTTGAGCTGATGAATGGCCGGGCCATCCTTGAGCGGGAAAGCATTGTCCGTGCGCTGGCCATCGACAATGGCGCTGTTGCGGCCATCGCCCCGCAGGGCATCGGGGGTGACCTGGGCGGCGTAGATCACATTCATTACTCCCTGGGCGGGCAGGCTGGCTGGGGTGGTGAGCACCGCGACTTGGCCCTGGTGCTGCCCAGATGCTGAATCAACTGTCGTGATCTCAACGGCCTCCCCGGCCACCTCGGCCCGCACCGAGTTTTCGACCAGCTTGAATCCCCGAGGCAGGCGATCGGTGAAACTCAAGCCCGCGATCGCACATCGGACTGGTTCCGCACGGCCAATCGGTAGAGCACCGTGTCACCGGGGCTGGCCGTGGCGCGGTCTGCGGATTTGGCGATCGCGATTTGATTGGGCTCACAGAGGACCGTCTCCAGTTGAAGCGACAACAGATCGAGCCCCACCTGTTCCGCATTGGGCACAAACACCACATTCTGGGAAATTTGCAGCCCTCCCCGAGCTGTAATTGGCTGTCCATCTAGGGACGTGGCTAAATAGCGCAGAATATTATCGCCAATGCCGCCGGTACTCTCCACGATCTCCAGCTTGATCCGCCGCTCTTGATAAATCGAGTCTGGGGGCGCATTGATTACTAGAATATAGGTACTGCCTGGCTCGATTTGGCCTTTATCTGGATCAAACAGGAAGTTATAACTTCCCTGACCTGCATTACTCAAGAAAAAGGGATTAGTATTGAGCAAATTGGGTGCGAGACCACGGGAAATCCCATTGTTTTGAACATCAGGAAACTCCGTCGGTGTGAGATTGACCAAGCGACCCAGCTCGGTTTCCGTTGGGTCATTGGGGTTGGTCTCATAGAGGGCGATGGAGAAGCCGGTGTAATCCGGGAGCACTTCGCCACCGCAGCCCAGGATGCGTCCCAAGGGATCAATTAAAGCCCCATCGACAGCCTCCAGCATGTTGGTAGAACCCGCATAGGTACGATTCTGGGCAACATCTTTATAGCTATACTGGGCCTCGTTAATAAACTCGATGGGAGGCTTTACGCCCGTTTCTGAGGGAGCCGTTTGGGCAAAAGCTGGAGACTGAGAAACCAGTAGACTACTGCCAAGCAGCAGCTCCAACAACCATCGCCGAGGGTGGCTATACCTGCTGGGACAACACCAGGATGGGGAGAGCCGGGCTTTGGGGGGCTTTGGGGGAGGGATTGGAGCACGTCTCACGGTGTCTCTGATGTCCTTGGAGAGAGGGCAGGGAACGGTTGGGAAAAGAAAAGGGTTGGAAAAGCTGAAATGGTAATTAGCGCACCGGGATTAGCGCACCTTGACTTCATAGGACGCCATGAGATTCGTTGCAGGGGCAACGTCTCCCTGGGCCTGCCAGCGCACATGGGTGTAGATCTCTGCAGGGGCTGGCTTCTCGACGATGCTGCCATCCGCTTGCTTGACCTTGACCTTGGGCTGGGCAACGAAGGTTCTGCCGTTATCGATGCTGTAGGTAACCCGCAGGCCAGCATTGCTGCGGGCGGAGTTCAACACATAGGTCATCTGGGCGGGAATGGGCTGGTTGAGAACCAGGTTCTTGGCAGCAGCATCGCCGATGTTGCTGCTCGAAAGGCTGTAGCGGAGCACATCACCGGGTTGAACCACGGCTTTGCTGCCGAGGTCTTGCCAGGAGATTTGGGGTTTACCCTGTTTGTCGGTTTGTACAAGTTTTTTGTGGGCGGCGAGGTTGAGTTTGACCTCGGGGGTGGCCAGTTTTTTCAGCAGGTTGGCACCGGCCTGGACGAAGTTGGCCTGGGCCGGGGCCATCTGAAGGGCGGGGACGGCGGCGAGGGTGGCGATCGCGCTCACAGCAAAGACTAAATGGCGGAAGGAACGTTTCATGGCGAATGACAACTTGAGGGGTAAATAGATGGAAGTCAAAGTTAGATCAAGGGCAGAAGCCATCCCCTGAACCAGGCTGTAGCAGCATGGGGGAAGTAAGAGGGAATAGCTTCTGTTGATTCAGCAACGCTGCTGTACCAGCAACGCTACCGTGTTAGTAGATTGCGGCTTAGTTGAGCTTGCGCTGGAAGGAGAACTGACCAGACTCCTGGGGTCCAAGCTCACCGGGAACGGTATTGACGTACTTCGTCACATCGGTGGCAGGGGTGGTGCCGGTTTGGTCCCCTGCCGGAGCAAAGGTGATGTTGCCGCTCTGGGTGTCCCTGGCGGAGCCCGTGATGTTGCTGGTGTCGATCACGGTGTTGGCATCGTTATCCAAGGCCCAGTTGTTGTTACCACTATCGCCGCTCTCTGTGATCACAATGTCCCCCGCATCCAAAACCACGTTGCCCACGCCAGACTGGGGCTCAGTAATGTTGGTATAGGTAATGCGGTATTCGATCAGGTTGCCGGTGGAAGGAGACTTGGGCGCAATGCTAAAGGCCGCATCCGCAGGTAGCACATCGGGGCCTGTACCCTTGAGAATCCGAGACTCTTTAGAAAGACGCAGATAGCCGGTATAAACGCGATCGATGGTGACATTGGTTGCATCGGGCGCATTGTCGCCATTGGTGTCAATGCCAGCCAGGATGGACACTGGGAAACCGCCGATGGGCGCTGCTGACGGGTCTTTGGGATCAGCGCCAACGCCATCGGTGGATAGGCGAGTCCCCGGTGGCAGGTTGACTTCGGTGCCGTAGTTGACGATCGCCCCAGGCTGCACATTGGTTACCTGGATCGGCGTATTGCCCGGATTGAGGGTGAAGCTAGTGCCATTCCAGCTATAGGTGGCGGAGTCCGCGCCAGTGGTCAGTGTCACCGTTGTCCCTGCGGGCAGATCAGTGGGATTCGTCGGCGCTTGGGGAACCAAGGTGAGCGTACCGGCGGTGGTGCCTGTGTTCTTAACGGTATTGGTAAAGCCGACTGGCGAGGGATCGAGGGTCGCACCGGGTACAGTCCCAGGGGGCACAAGGGCGGACTGGTTGGTGAAGTCGGTCTCATCGGTGCCATCGGGGCCGGTGGCCTCGGGGGCTGCTTCGGGGCCATTGCTCAGGTTAGCGGGCAGGGGCTGCTGGATCACATAGATGTTGGCTTCACCACCGGGGCTGGGGCCGTTGGGATCGTTCTGGTCGCCAGTGTTGTTATTGCTGGGGTCAATGCCGGTTTCTGGTGTGGCGGGGTTGTTGATGAAACCATCATCCACGCCAGCGGGGTCGAGGGCACTGTTGGGATCCGGCAGGCCGTTGCCATCGCTATCCGTGGTCCCAGGGGGCAGCGCGCCGGGGCTGGTGCCATCGCCAAAGTTACTTGGGCTTTGGTCACCGGATTCATCGTAAACCGGTGCGCCGTTGGGGCTCTGACCAAAGGCCTGGGCCATATTGGCCACCGTGAGGGAATTGCCCACGAAACCGGGTTCCACAGCCAAGGTCATGGTAAAGCCAGTCACGACTTCGCCCACGGCGATCGCGCCGCGCCGGGTTGTGTTGTAGACAAAACCCACTCGGGTCACGGCAGCGGCTCCCCCCGCAGGCAGTTGCTCGGACCAAGCGGCGGCATTGGCATCCACCGTGACAGGGCTAGTGGTGTAGACCGCCGTCCAGCCCGGCGGCACCGTACCCAGGGCGGCAAAGTTGGTATTGGCCGGAATTGCATCAGCAACCAGAACAAAGTTGTCGGTGGGGGAGGTAATGACCTGACCCGCAGCCAGGGTCAGTTGGGAACCGGACAGGGGCGCGGGGGTAATGCCCTGGCCTGTGGGGTCGTTGTTTTCCACCCTCAAGCTCAAGTTGTAGGTCAGGGTGTCATCGGTCAGCAGGGCAGGCGTGGCATTGTCGCTGTAGCCGCTGCGAACCTTCAATACCGTAGCCAAACTGTAGGTCTTGAGGCTGCTATCCACCGTGACGGACTGGGCCGCGCTGGCCTCCCGAACGCCATTGGCCGGGGCACCATCAATTTCACCCGCCGTCCCGTTGGGGTTATCGACCGTATAAACATCTCCGCCGTTGGGGTTGCGCAGTTGGTTTTGGGCATTGCCGGGGGTGTCGCCTAGCTGCACCGAAATCAGATCGCCAGAGGCTGCCCCGGCTGTGACCCTCACCGGAACACGCACCAAAATCGATTCGCCGGGCGCTTTGGAGCTGGTGATCAGTTCGGATCCGGCGATCGCCGTCCAAGTTGTCCCACCGTCATAGCTCACTTCCAGGGGGCCACTGACCGAGGCGGGGCCACTGGTTTTCGCCAAATTGGGCACGCGAAATTGCGTGGCATCATTACCCACGTTGGTGATGGTATAGCTGAGGTAGACGTCATCCCCCGCCGTCACCTTGTTGTTGCTGTCGGCATCAGTTTTGAACTCGCTACCCGATTGGGTAACGGTAATCCCTGCAATCTCTGCGACTGTGACCGTGACCGTGTTGGAGGTGGTGTTGATCGGTGTGCTGGGGTCATTGGGATCGGCGTAGGTCGCAGTGGCGGTGTTGCTAATGGTTTCACCGGCCTGGGTTCCATTGGCTAGAACCGGCAGCACAGATTGCAAGAGACCGCTGGTGGCCAGGCCTAGGATCAGCAGAGATTTTGTTGAATACCGCAAGCGATATGAACGGGGTTTACGGGTTGCCATGGGAATTTACAGTTGGGGTATATGGGATGAATGGTGACGGCTAGTTGGGGCAATGAACATAGAAGCCAGAGGCCAGAAACCAAAAGCTGGGAAACAAACCCACCCGCTCAAGCTCGATCCGCTGCGCCAGGAAAGAACGAATCCTCAATGGCACAATTTCAGTTGGAGTCGGTTGGATGAGCGGGAGATTTGTGGCGCGATCGCACCCCAGCAAGCCAGGGATCTAGACTAGATATCTGGTCTGGAATTCTGGGCTGAGATCCTGGACTGATACGGTACATCTCCCCGTCAAAACACAGGTTTTCGGATGGCCGAAGACTATCCTCCAAGCCGTTTCCAGCCAGGAAAGATTCAAAACGACAGCACACCAATTTGATGGCTAATTAAAGAAGTAAACATCAGCTCAGCAATCTTCCAGTCGGCGATTAAGTTTAACTGCCCTCACCCCAACCCCTCTCCCAGGGCGGGAGAGGGGCTCCGATCCGGCTCCCCTTCTCCTTTTATGGGAGAAGGGGCGTGGGAATGAGAGGCTAAA
>JAAUQQ010000071.1 GCA_012032745.1 Synechococcales cyanobacterium RM1_1_8 | reverse complement strand
ACCTGCGCTACAAAGACCAGCTCGACAGCGTCCCCGTCGATTTAGTCCTCTGGACCGTCGGCACCGCCGTCGTGCCCTTACGTCCAAAGCCATTGCCCCTGCCGAAAACGCGATCGCCAACAGATCCAAGTCACCCCCAGCCTCCAAGTCATCGACCACCCCCAGATCTTCGCCCTGGGCGACCTCGCCACCGGCACCGATGCCGAGGGCCAAGCCATCCCCCCCACCGCCCAGGCTGCCTTCCAGCAGGCCGACTATGCGGGCTGGAACGTCTGGGCCTCCCTCAACCAGCGGCCCCTGCTGCCCTTCCGCTACCAAAACCTCGGCGAAATGATGAGCCTCGGCAGCGATGCCGCCACCCTCACCGGCCTGGGCCTCACCCTCAACGGCCCCCTAGCCCACATCGCCCGCCGCATGATTTACCTCTACCGAATGCCCACCTTCGACCACCAACTCCGCGTCGGCTTCAACTGGCTCACCAAACCCCTACAAGATCTGCTCAAAGAGGCCGCATAGATAGCAGGCTGTCTAGGCAAAGCCACTGCTGAGGAACGAGGAGATTCACCATGACCGCCGCCCCCCCAGAACACAAACCCCAAGTCATCTTCCTCGACGCCGTCGGCACCCTCTTCGGCGTCCGAGGCGGCGTCGGCCAAATCTACAGCAGCATTGCCGCCAGCTTTGGCATCCAAAGCGAGCCCGAAGCCCTCAACCGCGCCTTCATCGAAAGCTGGCAGGCCTCGCCGCCCATGGCCTTCCCCGGCATCAGCCCCGATGAGCTCCACCGCCGCGAATTCCAATGGTGGGGCAACATCGCCCTACAAACCTTCAGCAAAGCCGGAATCATCCAGCAATTCCCCGACTTTCCCGCCTTTTTTGCCTACCTCTACGACTACTTCGCCACCGCCGAGCCCTGGTTCCTCTACCCAGATACCCTGACCGCCCTGGAATATTGGCAGGCCGAAGGCATCGAACTGGGCGTAATCTCCAACTTCGACAGCCGCCTCCACGCCGTCCTAGAAAACCTTGGCCTCACGGGCTACTTCAAATCCGTCACCGCCTCCACCGAAGTCGGCTTCGCCAAACCCAGCCCACCGTCTTCCTCCAAGCCCTAGAAAAACACCAATGCTCCCCCCGCGATGCCTGGCACATCGGCGACAGCCTCAAGGAAGACTATGAAGGAGCCAGGGGCGCTGGCATCCACGGCATTTTGATCCAGCGCGGTTAGGAACATGGCAGTGCCCTGTCCACTGCTGCCCCTTCAATCCCCCTGTCCACTGCCCCTTCAAAAGCGCAAATAATACATCCAAGCTTCGATCGCCCCCGCATCCAACCCCAACCGCTGCTGAAAATCCACCAAATCCCGAAACCGCCCGCCCCGCGATCGCTCCGCCAACAGCGCTGCCACCCCCGCTTCATCCATCTCCGGCAGCCGCCCCAGGGCCTCCGCCCCGGCCTGGTTCACCGCCACCGCCAGGGGCAATTCATCTGGCCCATAGAAGCAAAACCGGAGAATCGGCCCATAGCCCGCCACCTGGGCCAGGGGCAGCCCCAGGGCAGCAGCCAAATCCTCTAGGCAATGGAGCTGAACCCCAGACTGGAGCAACTGGGTGAGCGATCGCGCTTGGTGAATCGACAACCCTGGCAGCCGCAGCCAATCCTCCAGCCCCGCCTGGGCCACCTCAATGCGGACCCCCAGTGCCGCCGCCGCCCGCAGCTCCGCCCAGCCCTCAAAGCGCAGACCCGGATTCGCCTCCAGACGACCTGCCAAAACCTGGACCAAATCAGTCTGGGCTGAATCAGCCTGGGCTGAACCTGCCTGGGCCAAACCCGTCCTCAGCAAGCGGCTCCTGAGCAAGCCCGCCACTAGCCGTTGAATTGCCACATCCCTACCTCCCCATTGATCTGATCGGACTAATCAATTTGATCGAGCAGCTTCCGCCGCTTCTGCTCAAACTCCATCTCCGTAATCAGCCCCTCCTGGCGCAGGCGCTCCATCTCCCGCACCGCCTGGGCCACTTTGCTCACCAGCTCCGGATCCAGCTTCGGCCCCGTTTTCTCTGCCGCCAGCACCGCTGCATCCTGGGAGGGAGCAGCCTCCGGGTCATTGAACAGCCCTGCAAACTCCGCCTCATCCAAAAACAGATACCAAATTGCCTCCGCCGCGCTGGCAATGCGGGAAATCGGCGTTTTCCAAGCCAGAAGCACATACACCAGCCCCCAGCGAGATTGGCCAAGGTAAAGGCGATGGATGCCGGGCAGGGTGACAACGCCCAACAAGGCCAGGCCCGCAGCAAGTTTTCGACTCTTCACAGCAATCTCCACCCGGCGCGACGATACCTGTTTAGTTAATGAGCTAGATCAATTTGATGAATTTGAGTAGACCTCAACTGCTAAATCAAACGCCAAATCAAACGCCAAATCAAAGACCAGATCACGCCAGACTGGCCGCCATCCTAGCGAAATTATCCTGCCCTAGCCAGCCTCAACGCCAGGGCCAGTCCGGCACCCGTTCGGATACCCGTCCCCTGCCCGGCTGATTTTTGGATTGAGCCCCCTCGACAGCGCCCTTAGAATGGGAGAAAACAGCAATGCAATCTGCAACCTGGGTGGGGAGAAGCCATGAGCTTTTTTGACTCTGAGATCGTTCAGCAGGAAGCGAAGTCACTGTTTGAGGACTATCAGAACCTCATGCAGCTCGGCAATCGCTACGGCAAATTTGACCGAGAAGGCAAAATCATGTTTATCCAGCAGATGGAAACCATGATGGAACGCTACCGGATTTTCATGAAGCGATTTGAGCTCTCCGAGGACTTCATGGCCCAAATGACCGTCGAGCAGCTCAAGACCCAGCTTGGCCAGTTTGGCATGACCCCCAGCAAATGTTTGATCAAATGGGCAAGACCCTGGAGCGGATGAAAGCTGAGATTGGCCCCTAGGCCAGCGCCAAGTCTGACGTTTGGAGCTGGGGGCTGGCGATGGAATGTTAAGGCGATCGCGCAAACAAAACAAATCCAGACATCGAAGGTGAGACAATGGTGAGCCCTAGGGCCCAAGGCTAGGATTCTGCTCCTCAGCCCCTTGAGCCGCGACCGTTGCCCTTGAGTACGCTCCGACCACCATGCACAACTTCCTGCCCTTCGCCCATTTCAAAGGTCACCTGATTCCCTTTGCCGATGCGCAGATTTCCATTGCCACCCATGCGTTGCACTATGGCACGGGCGCGTTCGGCGGCCTTCGGGGCATCCCCAATCCAGCCAATCCCAATCAGGCTCTGTTATTCCGCCTCGATCGCCACTGCCAACGCCTGAGCAACAGCGCCCGTTTTTTGCAATATGACCTGCCTGCGGAGGAGATTCAGGCGGCGATCGTCGAGTTTGTCCAAAAGAACCGCCCGGATCAGTCCTTCTACATTCGCCCCTTTGTCTACACCTCGGACCTGGGCATTGCCCCCCGACTCCACGACATTGAGAAGGACTTCTTCATCTATGGCCTGGAGCTGGGCGACTACCTCTCCGCCGATGGCGTGAGCTGCCGCATCAGCTCCTGGCACCGCCAGGAAGATGTCAGCTTCCCCCTGCGGGGCAAGATCAGCGGCGGCTACATCACCTCCTCCCTGGCCAAAACCGAAGCGGTGGCCTCGGGCTTCAAGGAAGCGATCATGCTCAATGCCCAGAATAAAGTCTGCGAAGCCACGGGCATGAACATCTTCGTGGTGCGCAATGGCCAGTTAATTACCCCCGGCGTGGAGCAGGATATTCTCGAAGGCATCACCCGCGACAGCATCATTCAGGTGGCTCGCGGCTTGGGCATTGGGGTGGTGGAGCGATCGATTGATAAGTCCGAGCTGCTGATTGCCGAAGAAGTCTTCCTCTGCGGCACAGCGGCCAAGGTGACGCCAGTCAACCGGATTGAGAACTATGAGCTGCCGGGCGATCGCCCCATCACCGACCAGCTTCGCGAAGCGATCACGGCGATCACCGAGGGCCGCCACCCAGACTATCAAGATTGGGTCTATAAAATCGATTTGTAACACCGGGCTGCCAGTTCGGGCCGCCAGGTGAGGCCGCCGGGTGAGGTTCTAAGGTAAGGCCCTAACATTAGGCCGTAAAACACGGCCCTGCTCGGTGAAGCTGGGACAAAGATCCGCGTAAACCCTGACGCCCTGCCGTCCGGAATATAGCGAGAATAGAAATATACAGCTACGTGCTATACAGAACTCTTTACGTACCCACAGGGGCCGCTTAGCGGCTTAACCCTGTGGGTCATCCTGTTTTGGGCCACTCCAGCATGGCCCCATCGCCACCATGCCGCTTTGAAATTAATTTTCCGCATCCCTTCAAACCCAGACATGGCTCCCGCCAGCCCAAGCCTGCCGGGCGAATCGCCAGGGGGTAGTCTGTAAGGACAATGTTGATGCTTGGATAGATACCTATGATTGAATCGGATCACCCCCCGAGCTGCGTCCATGTACTCATCTCCGGGCGAGTGCAGGGCGTGGGATATCGCTACAACACCTACCGCCAGGCTCGACAATTAGAGATCAAAGGCTGGGTGCAAAATCTCAAAGATGGCCGCGTCGAGGCTTGGTTTGAAGGGGAGCCTGAAGCTATCCAGGGGATGCTGCGCTGGTGCCAGGGCGGCCCGTTGTCCGCCAAGGTTGAAGCCGTGACGGCCCAGCCCGCCCCGCCAGAAGGATTTGAAACGTTCAAGATTCGGCGTTAGGGCTGGGCCCAATCCTCAAACCCACCCCACAATAGCCCCCAGCCTAGCTGGTCCAAACCGGCTGGTCCAAACCGGCTGGTCAAGTAAAGCTTTGCTGTTCCATCCCAGCATCCCAGCGCGATCGGATTGAAGTTACGTAGAATGTAAATGATTGTTGCCTGTTCATTCCCTCAATGTTCATGCCCTAGGCTTCATTCCCTAAATACGGCTGCCTGCCGCCGCAGGTTTCTGGACACTTTTAGCCCTATCTATTCTTTTTAAGACAGCTATGCGTAGTCAATTCCTCGATCGCCTCCACAGCCCTGAGCGCCCGGTCCTCGTCTTTGACGGAGCCATGGGCACAAACTTGCAAGTCCAGGAGCTGACCGCAGAGGACTTTGGCGGGCCGGAATATGAGGGCTGTAATGAGTACCTGGTGGAAACCAAGCCGGAGGCGGTGGCCAAGGTTCACCGGGGCTTTTTGGCCGCCGGGGCCGATGTGATTGAGACCGATACCTTTGGCGGCACGGCCCTGGTGTTGGCGGAATATGACCTGGGCGATCGCGCCTACGAGCTGAACAAAAAAGCAGCAGAGCTAGCCAAATCCGTCACAGCGGAATTCTCCACCCCCGAAAAGCCCCGCTTCGTGGCCGGTTCCATTGGCCCCGGCACGAAGCTGCCCACCCTGGGCCATATTGATTTTGACAGTCTGCGCAATGCCTATGTGGAGCAGATCGAGGGCCTCTATGACGGTGGCGTGGATCTGATGCTGGTGGAGACCTGCCAGGATGTCTTGCAGATTAAAGCAGCGCTGAACGCGATCGAGGACGTGTTTGCCAAGAAGGGCGATCGCCTGCCCCTGATGGTCTCCATCACCATGGAGCAAATGGGCACGATGCTAGTGGGTTCAGAAATCGGCGCGGCCCTGAGTATTTTGGAGCCCTACCCGATCGATATCCTCGGCCTCAACTGCGCCACCGGGCCGGACCTGATGAAGGAGCATATCCGCTACCTGTCGGAGCATTCGCCCTTTGTGGTCAGTTGTGTGCCCAATGCGGGCCTGCCGGAGAACATCGGGGCCAGGCCCATTACAAGCTGACGCCGACGGAGTTGCGGATGCACCTGATGCATTTCGTTGAGGACCTGGGCGTCCAGGTGATTGGCGGTTGCTGCGGCACCCGGCCCGACCACATCGCCGCCCTGGCGGAGCTATCCCAGGACCTCCAGCCCGCCGATCGCCCGGTGCGTCAACCCCAGATGCAGACCGACGAGGTGCGTCCGGCCTTTAATTTTGTGCCCTCGGCGGCTTCGATTTATTCGCCCCAGCCCTACGACCAAGACAATTCCTTCCTGATTGTGGGGGAGCGGCTCAATGCCAGCGGTTCGCGCAAGGTGCGGGAGCTGCTGAATGAGGATGACTGGGATGGACTGATGGCGATCGCCAAGGGCCAGGTCAAGGAAGGCGCTCACATTCTCGATGTCAACGTGGACTACGTCGGTCGAGATGGCGAGCGGGACATGAAGGAAATCGTCTCCCGCCTGGTGACGAACGTGACCCTGCCGCTGATGCTGGACTCAACGGAATGGCAAAAAATGGAAGCGGGCCTCAAAGTCGCAGGCGGCAAGTGCATCCTCAACTCCACCAACTATGAAGATGGCGATGAGCGCTTCTTCAAGGTGCTGGAGTTGGCCAAGCAATATGGAGCGGGGGTGGTGATCGGCTGCATCGACGAGGATGGCATGGCCCGCACCGCCGAGAAGAAATTTGCGATCGCCCAGCGGGCCTACCGCGATGCCCTGGAGTTTGGCCTGCCGCCCCATGAGCTGTTCTTCGACACCCTGGCCCTGCCCATCTCCACCGGCATCGAAGAGGACCGAGAAAACGCCAAAGCGACGATCGAATCGATCAAGCTGATCCGCGAGGCCCTGCCCGGCGTTCACTTTATGCTGGGCGTCTCTAACGTCTCCTTTGGCCTCAACCCAGCAGCGCGGATTACGCTCAACTCGATGTTCTTGAATGAAGCCATGCAGTTGGGCATGGATGGGGCGATCGTCTCGGCAGCGAAGATCCTGCCCCTCAACAAGATCGAGCCGGAGCATCAGCAGATTTGCAAAGACTTGATCTATGACAACCGCCGCTTTGAGGGAGACATTTGCACCTACGATCCTCTGGGTGAGCTGACGACGATGTTTGAAGGCGTCTCCACCAAAGAGGCCCGCAGCAGTGCATCGCTGGCGGACTTGCCCATGGATGAGCGGCTCAAGCAGCACATCATCGACGGCGAGCGCATTGGCCTAGAGGATGCCTTGCAACAGGCCCTGGATGAAGGCAACGAGCCGCTCCACATCGTCAATGTCTTTTTGCTCGATGGTATGAAGGTGGTGGGTGAGCTGTTTGGCTCCGGTCAGATGCAGTTGCCGTTTGTGTTGCAATCGGCGGAGACGATGAAGTCTGCGGTGGCCTTTCTGGAGCCCCACATGGAGAAAGTCGAAGGCCAAGATGACTCCGGCAAGGGCAAGTTTTTGATTGCCACGGTCAAGGGCGATGTCCATGACATTGGCAAGAATTTGGTGGATATTATCCTCACCAATAATGGCTACAAGGTGATCAATCTGGGCATTAAGCAGCCCCTGGATGCGATCGTCGAAGCCTATGAAGAACACCAGCCGGACTGCATTGCCATGAGCGGTCTGCTGGTCAAGTCCACGGCCTTTATGAAGGATAACCTGGCGGCTTTTAATGAAAAGGGCATTAAGGTGCCGGTGATCCTGGGCGGTGCGGCGCTGACGCCGAAGTTTGTCTATAGCGACTGCCAGGCGGTCTATGAGGGCCAGGTGATCTACGGCAAGGATGCCTTTGCGGACCTGAACTTTATGGATCAGCTCATGCCCGCGAAGAAGGCGGATAGCTGGGTGGATGAGGAAGGGTTTATTGGGGAATTTGCCCAGTTTAATCAGAAAGGGAAAGCGGCGATCGCCGCTGCCGAAGCCGCCCTCCAAATGAACGTCAAGCCAGACGAGCCCGCAGAGCCGGAAGTCATCGACACCAACCGCTCCGAAGCCGTGGACATCGACATCCCCCGGCCCACGCCGCCGTTCTGGGGCAGCAAAGTGCTCACGCCCGAAGACTTCGACCTGGATGAGTTGTACTGGCACCTCGATATGCAGGCGCTGATCGCAGGCCAGTGGCAATTCCGCAAGCCCCAGGGCCAGAGCCGGGAGGAGTACGATGCCTTCTTGGAAGAGAAAGTCTACCCCGTACTGGCGGAATGGAAACAAAAGGTCAAAGACGAAAACCTGATGCATCCGCAACTGGTCTATGGCTACTTCCCCTGCGTCGCTGAAGGCAATTCGGTCCATGTCTATGAGCCCGAGGTGATTGAGCAGGGCCTGACCCCCAAGGATGCCCAGCCCAAATTCACCTGGACTTTCCCCCGGCAAAAGTCCCTGCGCCGCCTCTGCATCGCCGACTTCTTCCGCCCGATCGAGGAGAACGAATTTGATTGCTTCCCCATGCAGGCCGTGACCGTGGGCCACATCACCGCCGACTACGCCCGCCAGCTCTTCGCCGAGGACAAGTACACCGACTACCTCTACTTCCATGGCTTGGCTGTGCAGGTGGCGGAGGCCATGGCGGAGTGGTGCCATGCGCGGGTGCGCAAGGAGCTGGGCTACGGCGATCTGGAGCCGGATAACATTCGCGACATGTTGGCCCAGCGCTACCAGGGCAGCCGCTATAGTTTTGGCTATCCGGCTTGTCCTAGGGTTGCGGACCAGGCGCAGCAGTTGGAGATTTTGGGGGCCGATCGCATCCAGATGACCATGGATGAGAGCGAGCAGCTTTTCCCTGAGGAATCGACGACGGCGCTGATGACCTATCATCCCGTAGCGAAATACTTTAGCGCCTAGCTCCCTGGGATAGCGAGATCTGGAAGTGCAACATGAATAGGGGCTTGGGGGAATCGGGACAAACTATCCGGGTTCCCTGGCTCGATGATGGAGACTTTGTAATTTTCTGTACTGACTGGAGCAGGGGCGATTATACTGATTCTTCCCATGACAAATTACGTACTGGAGTACATCTGATCTGAGCCGTAGAATTGCCAAGCCATTGTAACGACATGATGCCTAGAAATAGTTTTCTGTGTTCCATCCATAATTTTTTTGAATAATCCTCGCTGAGGGTGCTGTTAGTCATAATTGCCTGGATAGCGGGCCAAAGTCGGAAATTTCAAGACGTTAAATCCTGAGGTTTCTGGCATTGCCAGACCTGTGTAAAAATATTTTTGTGTAATGTAGAGCATTCATACATTGTGTATAATTTGAAGAGTCTAGAGCCGCGATTGTTCGAATTCAATTGTGTTTTAGGCCTGTTACTACATTCTTGAGCCGTATCAGGCTTTGGGAGTTCAATACGGCTGCTTAGAAGATTGTACGTATTACAGTATTCGAGTTGTTTGATGATTGGTTCAACAACTCTTGGGGTCATCACTTTACCTGCATAACTATTTCAGTGAAACAAGGCTCTTGTTGTATGGATGTTTTCGCATCTTCTGGACTAGGCTCGTCTGCTGACAGGATTTCTGGCTCTACATCACTGGATAGCGCGCTTCAAAATGCTCAACACCAGTTGCAGCTATTTTTCTCATCTCCCAATGCTGCTCAACAGCTAGATTTCGTCTTTGACATTACCAATCACCAGGCAGCCCAAACACTGCTGGAAACGGATGTCTTCGAGACCTTTGCTTTTCCCCAAATTCAAGTTTTAATGATGAGGTGATGGGCGGTGCCAGGGGAGCCTACTCTAGGGATCGCAACACGATCTATCTGGCGGCATCATCCCTGGAAGTCGATAATTTAACAGGGTTGCAAGGTACGTTAATTGAAGAAGTTGGGCATTACATCGACACATTATTGAATCCCGATGGAGAGACGCCTGGGGATGAAGGGGAATTGTTCAGGAGCGTTGTCTTGGGCAATGCCTTGGGTGATGCTGAGCTGCTGCAAGTTCGGGCAGAAGATGATTTTGGCGTGATTACCCTGGATGGGGTGGCGATCGCCGTTGAGCAGGACAACAGTCTGACTTCAGCCCGCAACATAGGCACCTTAATCGGTACCCAGACGTTTACTGATTTTGTTGGTAGTACTGATACCAACGACTACTATCGCTTTAATGTGACAGCCACCAGTAACTTCACGCTTGGGCTTAACAGGCTGAGCGCAGATGCGGATGTACAGATCCTCAATAGTGCAGGCGTAGTGCTTCAAAGCTCCCTCGCCAGTGGCACGAACCCTGAGGCCATCACTCGCACATTGACCCCTGGTACTTACTATGCGAGGGTCTATCCCTTCTGGGGCAGTACTAATTACAACCTCAGTTTAAGTGCAGTTCCACGTGACAGTGCAGGCAACAGCCTCACCACGGCCCGTAACATCGGTACCTTAAGTTCCACACAAACCTTCACTGATTTTGTGGGTAGTGTGGATACTAACGATTACTACCGTTTTAGTGTAGGAACAACCAGTAATTTCAGTTTGGCACTCAACGGGCTGAGCGCAGATGCGGATGTGCAGATCCTCAATAGTGCAGGCGTAGTGCTTCAAAGCTCCCTCGCCAGTGGCACGAGTCCTGAGAGCATTCGCCGTACCTTAACGGCGGGAACCTATTATGTGCGAGTCTATCCCTTCGGTGGCAATACCAACTACACTCTGGCGCTCTCTGCTCCCGCAGTGCCTACTATTCCGGATAGTGCAGGTAACACCCTCGGCACAGCCCGTAACATTGGCACATTGAGCGGCACCAGAACCTTCACTGATTTCGTCGGTAGTGTGGATACCAATGATTACTATCGTTTCAGTTTAGGAACAACCAGTAACTTTAGTCTGGCACTCAACGGCCTGGGCGCAGATGCAGATGTGCAGCTCCTGAATAGTGCAGGCGTCTTGGTTCAAAGCTCCCTCGCCAGTGGCACCAATCCCGAAAGCATCACGCGTACGTTGGCGTCTGGCACCTACTATGTGAGGGTCTATCCCTTTAATGGCAGTAATACCAACTATAGTTTGAGCCTTTCGGCTAGTCCCCCGAGTCAATTTAATTCAACCTATGGCTATGGTTTAGCCAATGCAGCAGCAGCCGTTGCAAGGGCGACTGGTCAAACGACACCCTTTGCGAGCGTGCCAGATTTAGGTGGCAATAACTGGGGTAATGATTTGGTGAACGCGCCGGAAGCTTGGGCGCGGGGGTATACAGGCCGAGGAGTGGTCGTAGCGGTGATCGATTCGGGGGTAGATATCAACCATCAAGACCTACGTAATAACCTTTGGACCAATTCCAGAGAAATCGCTGGCAATGGCATTGATGATGATAGAAACGGCTACGTCGATGATATCTACGGCTGGAATTTTGGGATTGGTCAAAACAACAATAATGTGTTGCCCGGTACGACATCCTCGGGGCAGGGGCATGGCACCCATGTGGCGGGGACGATCGCCGCAGCGAACAATGGCATTGGCATGACAGGAGTGGCCCATGGGTCTCGGATTATGTCCCTGCGCATGGGCAATGTGGATAATTCAGGTCGTTTCACGAATGGAGGTTCATTGGCCCAGGCAATTCGCTATGCCGTGGATAACGGCGCTCGGGTCATTAACATGAGCCTGGGCTGGCCGGATTCGCCGGAGCTACGCAGTGCCCTGGCCTATGCGGCGAGTCGTAATGTGATTACGGTAAGCGCGGCAGGGAATGAGACTCAATCTTCACCCGGAACCCCTGCACGGTATGCAACGGAGTGGGGAGTATCGGTGGGAGCGGTAAACCGCGATCGGGTGATTGCATCGTTCTCGAACCGAGCTGGCAGCAATAGTCAAATGCAGCATGTCATGGCTCCGGGGGTCCAGGTCTACTCGACGCTACCCGGAAACCGCTACGGCTTTTTGGATGGAACATCGATGGCCTCTCCCCATGTTGCGGGTGTCGTGGCATTGATGCTCAGCGCGAATCCAAACCTAACGTCTGCCCAGGTTCGGAGCATTTTGACCAGCTCTGCAACTCGATTGGCGTAATCGTCGCTGAGCGACGGTCATGAATTCCTGAAGATGGCATTGGTAAATTGAGAGATGATTGTCCCGACCTGTGCCTGCGATGGGGGCTTGGCGAACCGACCATACAATTCATCGTTACAATTGGCAATGCCTGTTTTTTGAATTCCCTTAAAGCAGAACATCAATACTGCGAAGCTTATGACCCAATACAAAATCATTAAATTTAACCGTCTAGGTGCATTTATTTTGATGATTGGATTGATATTGGGGACAACGTGGATCATTTTTTCAGGACGTTCTAACTCAATGACCCAAGCGATGCTTGCTGGCCCCGCCACATCTGCTCAACAGCAATTGACTGATCAATCCCAAGGCATTGTTGGCACGGTTTTGTCCCTGACGGGGAATCAGATGCCTTCTGTTGATGGGAATGATCGGCGATCGCACCCTCAGCCCGTCAGCACCAAAATCTGGATCTTTTCTGGAAAAATCATGGGCTCCGGCTCCCCTCGTTGGCCCGTAGCAGTAGCATCACAGCATCCTGCTTTCGTTGGATGGACCACTAGTAATGCCGAGGGACAATTTCAGGTGGGCTTAGTCCCTGGAGAATATACTGTGCTTGCACAGTATGACTCCGATCTCTATCTCAACAGTTTTCTGGGGGATGGTAGCTATTCATCCGTTCAGGTCACCAGTGCCAAGGTCACAGACATTGAGTTAGTGAATACTGAAAATGCTGCATTTTAATCTCGGAGTTATGACAATATACACAATTGCGCATACGTTTAAGAGGATGTTTGAGAATAGCTTTAGCTGTAGCCGATGGTGCTCATATCCCGTACCTTTGCTTAAAAAAGCGACAACAATTTTTACCCTGATCACCTCAGATCGTGGCTCCGGCCACCTGTAAAAGATGCTTGCTGCCTCCGCCCTTGTCGTGATTATCGCAGCACCCAAGACAACCCATCAACCCACATCCTCCCGCTGGAGCCCCCAGACAGAGCCCGCCAGCCACTCCTTCACCACATAGGTCGCGCGGCAATCATCTTCGTTATACTCAATCACCCGATCGAGAAAGCTGCGATCGCCCTCCTTCAGCCAAGCCAAATACCAGAAAATCGCCAGGGCACCATTGGCATCAGCATCCCGCCACTCAAAGCCAATCCAGCGGGCAATGTGCTTAAGCGCATAACTCTCCACCGGCATCGTCACCTGCTGGGTCACCCACCAATGCACATCCACAAAACGCTCGACCAACGCCGTCGTCAAAGCCAGATCCGTGCCAAACTTCGCCCCCAGCTTGTGCATGGAATCCACTTCATAGCTACAAAATGGTAGATCGGAGCCGTGGGGTGAACCCGGCAAACAAAATCGAGGAAATCCTGCCAGGCCTGCCCCTCATCCTCGGGCCGCTCCGCTACAAAGGCATGGAACGTCTCCTGGCCCCGGCGATGGTTCACCTCCAGCACGCCATGGAGAAACAGCACCCCCAGGTCTGGCTCCGCCTCAATGTCAAAATACAGCTCCACCGGAGCCTGGAGCACCGGTGGCGGCAGCGGCTGGGTGGGCACCAAGGCCTGGTCGCTCCAGGTGGCATAGGCCTGGTCGATCAGCTCCTGGGCCACCGTCGGGCCAAACCCCGGCAGGTTGGCCAGGCTGTCTGGTTCGGCCTGGCGCAGCCGATCCAGGCTGGTCAGCCCCAAATCCTGGAGGTAGGCATAGCGCTTGGGGGTGACGCCGGGCAGCAGGGAGAGGTGGCGCTGGGATTCGGCGATGCCGTGGCAAAAGCTCTGCCAGGAGCAGAGGCTACAGCGGCTGCGGGCAATGAAGACCTCCGGCTCAGCTTGATTTGTTGCCATGGCAACAAAGTCATCTAGGGTTTCTTCGAGCTGGAACAGGCGCTCCTCCCAGGGGACATTGAAGGGATCGCGATCGCGCAAAAACAACCAGCAATGCTCCGGCGTCGCATCCTGCACCTCCTCCAACAGCCAAGCCTGCCAAGTGGACACCAGTTGATACTCCAGCTTGGGGCGACGACCCAGCTTGATCTGGGCGCTCTCATATTGCCAATCGCCCCAGCGGGACTGGCCCGGCACCCGGATCAGCAGGTCTGGCATCGCGATCAAAGGCACCCCATAGGGCTCAGTGGCAACCAGCACGCCGCGATGGATCACCGCCTCGCCCGCCTGCATCAAGGCCAGGGTCGCCGCCGCCCCAGCCTGCCAATCCTGGCGAGGGTAAGCCACCGTAGCATAGTCATATTGGCCCAGCACCAGCGCCCGGTTGTGGCTGCTGTCATCGATAATTTTTGGAGATAGTCGCCGGGGGGATCGCGCTGCTCGGCTTCGCCATACAGCTCCAAGAAAGCGCGGCGGTGGCAGCGCAGGTAGTCCAAGAAAAGATGGTCCGTGAGCTGCACTGCCATGGTTTACAACCTCGTTTGAAGCGAGAGGTTGAGCTTTGGCATCGTCTGGCAAGCGAATAGCGTCTGGCAGGAAAACAGCGTCAAGCATTGCGCCCGGCAGAGCAACGGACAATGGACTATCATTTGAAGCTCCTGGAGGAGTGACCATGGCAAGTTCCAGGGGAGGGGGGGAGAGAAGGGTTGAGTGGGCCTGGTGGGTAGGACCGGTGAATGGGGCTGGTACATCAGATCCACATCAGAGCTGAAGCCCTACCAGCAAGCTGCTTTCAGTAGCATTCTCGCACACAAGACTTAGAACTGGGCGTATCACCCTTTACGTTCATCCCGCCCGTGCCCGCGCTTTTGGGGGGTATTTGGGCGCTGTTTCGTGATTTTGGCTGCAATTCATCCGCTTTTCATCGGTGAAGGATCCCCCGTGCGTTTCGATATTGTTACCCTGTTTCCTGAGTTTTTTGCTTCGCCGCTTCAGTGCAGCCTGCTGGGACGGGCGATCGCCCACCAGATCGCCCAGGTCCACCTCACCAACCCGCGCGACTTCACCACGGACAAACACCACAAAGTAGACGACATCCCCTACGGCGGCGGTGTGGGCATGGTGCTCAAGCCGGAGCCGATTTTTGCGGCGGTGGAGAGCCTGCCCGTGCTGCCCCGGCGGGCGGTGCTGTTGATGACGCCCCAGGGGGAGCCCATGCACCAGCGTCTGTTCGAGGATTTTTCCCAGAACTACGATCAGCTCGTGGTGATTTGCGGCCATTACGAAGGGGTGGATGAGCGGGTGATGGCGCTGGTGGATCGCGAGGTTTCCCTGGGAGATTTTGTCCTCACCTGTGGCGAGATTCCGGCCTTGGCGCTGCTCAATGGGGTGGTGCGATTAAAGCCGGGCACGGTGGGCAAGGCGGAGTCGCTCAAGTATGAGAGCTTCGAGGAGCCGCTGTTGGACTATCCCCAGTACACGCGCCCGGCGGCGTTTCGGGGGATGGAGGTGCCGGAGGTGTTGCGGTCTGGGAACCATGGGGCGATCGCCCAGTGGCGGCGCGAACAGCAAATCGAGAAAACCCAGCGAATGCGCCCGGATCTATTGCGATCGGATTTATCGGGCAAATATGGCCCACGCCAGAAACACCAGACCCCGTAGGGACGAACCGCCGTTCGTCCTGCTTAACCTTGGCCTTAGCTCTACCATTCGTCCGGTCCATGCGATCACCCGCCGGAAACAGCCGGACGACGAAACAATTGCCCGCCGGAAGCAGCCGGACGAGCGCGGCTCGTCCCTACGGTTGTACGGTTCGTCATGTTGAAATCATGGCATTGGGGGGTCGGACATTGACATCTTGGGGGCGAGAGCGTTCAAATTTTTGTGTAAATCCCTAAAAATCAACGAAATAATGGGGGTTTGAGCCTGACCCCGCCCGATTTTGTGAACACTCCCCGGGTGCTATTTTTTCCGGTGCTCTGCTCAAAAACACCAGTTTTGCCCCGTCCCGCAAACAACCCACCCGCCTCATCCGCACCAACTTCCACAACGCCCAACAGCTCCACCGCGCTCAGCCCGGCGCTCCTCTTCTGAGCAAATTTAAACACCTCTTCTTGCTCGCCGGAGCCAATTTCGATAACCAAGACTTGACGAAGCCTACCTGCGCGGAGCCAACCTCGATCG
>JAAUQQ010000070.1 GCA_012032745.1 Synechococcales cyanobacterium RM1_1_8 | reverse complement strand
AGCTGATTTTGGATGGTGCAGCAACTGAGGATGTTTGCGATCGCTCTTCTGGCCCCTAGCGGCGGGCTTGGCCCAGGGCAAAGGCCCCATCGCCCTCCACCTCAAGGGCACCAACTTCCAAATCCAAGTGTGGCGGGCGCTGTTGAAAATTCCCCTAGGCGAGCTGACGACCTATCAAGGCTTGGCCCAGGCGGTGGGAAAACCCAAGGCAGCAAGGGCGATCGGCAATGCCGTGGGTAAAAATCCCGTGGGCTTCCTCATCCCCTGCCACCGCGTCATTCGCGGCAGCGGTGAGCTGGGCGGCTATCGCTGGGGAACGGACCGCAAGGCGATGCTGTTGGGCTGGGAGGCTAGTCAGGTCGATGGGCACTGTTCTCTAAGGGGGCAATCGACCAAATCTCGTAGTTGAGACCTAGGATTTTGCTAGCTTCCAGGAGGCATCCCCCCCAAGCAAGACAGTGCCGGGTTGCCGCCCTTTGATTCAGAGCTGATGTCACGCTGTATGCCCAATCAACGACGCAGCAGCAAGAGATCCGCTAGGATCACAGCAATGCGATTGGTTGAGCCATGCGTAGCCCTTTTCCAGGAATGGACCCTTACCTAGAGCGCTCTGACCTTTGGCCCCAGGTTCATAACCGGCTGATTATTGCGATCGCCGATGCCCTCACACCCCAAATCGCACCGCGCTACCGTGCTTCCATTGAAGAGCGAATCTACATGGCAGATGAACCGATGGAAGCGGTGGGGATTGCCGACGTTGCTGTCATTCCAGGTCAAACTGAACCGATGGCGTCTCCCTCGGTGGCGACGTTGCCGAAGCCTTTGGTGGTTGAAGTCCCGATGCCGATGGAAATCAAAGAGCGGTTCCTCACCCTTCGAGCAACGCAGAATAATGAAGTTGTGAGCGTGATTGAGATTTTGTCACCGAGCAACAAACGGACGGGGGAAGGGCGGCAGACCTATAAGACCAAGCGGCAGCAAATTTTAGGCTCTCAGACTAGCTTGGTGGAGATCGATTTGCTGCGAGGCGGCGAGCCCATGCTGGTCTTTGGCCCCCTGACAGAGACTTATCGGATTTTGGTGAGTCGAGGTGCTGATCGACCTAGGGCTGAGCTGTATTCCTTTGGGTTGCGGGAAACAATCCCGGCTTTTCCGGTGCCGTTGCGATACGGGGAGTCAGAGCCTATCGTTCAGTTGCAGCAGCTACTCGATGAAGTTTATGAACGGGCACGGTTTGATTTAGCGATCGCTTACAGCGCTGCCTTGAGCCCGAAGCTGAGTGAGACAGATGCGGATTGGGCGAAGCAGCGGCTTGCCGCCATTGGGGCTTAGCCTCAGGACTGGGGCGATCGCTGCACCTGCAACCAACCCAAAAGCGGCCCCATCGTTAGGTCAACCGCCCCCGCAAATTCAGGAACTGGCAACCGTGAAATTCCACCTCGCCGGACTAGTAGACGCGGGCGTAAGTTTTGCCCCCCTCTCCCCAACCCCTCTCCCCTTCTTCCTTTATGGGAGTAAGGGGCTGGGGGATGAGGGTGGCTCAAACTGGGCTAAGAACTTCCGCCCTGTTGTACTAGGGCGCGAGTTGTCTCAGCATCTTGAGCTGCTGGCTGACGGGGGCGATCGCGTGGGCGGCCACCATGCCGCTGGCGGCCACCGCAGGCAGGCCAATGCCGGGGAAGGTGGAATCCCCACAGCAATACAGATTCTTCAGCGGCATTAGCGGCCCTGGAAAACTGGCCTGGCCCGCCGCCAAGGCTGGCCCATAGCTGCCCCGGTGCCGCCGCAAAAAGCGCCTATGGGTGAGGGGCGTGCCCACCAATTCCACCTCGCAGCGCTGGCGAATGTCAGGAATAATGCGCTCCAGCGCCCGCCAGAGGCATTGGGAACGCGCCTGCTTCAGTTGCCCATAGGCCTCGCCCTTGGGGTCCAGCCCCTGCCAAAGCTCGAAGGGCTCGTTGCCGGGGGTGTAGGCGTGGATGCTGTGCTTCCCCGCCGGGGCCAGGCTCGGATCGAGCAGGGAGGGGATCGAAATCAGCACGACATTTTGGGGAGCGGTGATGCCCAAGGCCCAGTCATTGACCTGAATGTAGTGGCAGGCCAGGCCGTCCAATAGTTCCTGGGATAGGCCCGCTGTATGGATGCCCAGGTGCAGATGCATGAAGCTATCGCAGGTGGGGATCGCCTGGCGCTGTTCTACAAAGCGTTGGGGCACTGACCCTTGGGGCAGCAGTTTGAGCGTATTCCAGAGGGATGTGTTGGCAACTACGGCTACCTTGGCGAGCAGCTTGTCGCCGTTGCCCAGGCGGACCCCCACGGTGCGCCCCTGATCCACCAAGACCTGGGAGACATGGGTCGAGAGCCGCACCTGGCTGCCGTTGCTTTTGCGGATTGCCCGCACCAGGGCCGCCACCAAGGCCGCACTGCCGCCTCGGGGATAGTCGAGCTGAACATTGGGCCGATACCAATCGGCAAACATGAAGGCCATGGCCGCTGCGCTGGTGCCCTCTGCTGGCAGACCTGAGATCAGGAAGCTCAGGAGCTGGAGCCAGTTGCGCAGGAAGGGATCGGTGACCACCGGATCGATCAGGGCGCTGAAGGGGCCGGTGAGCCGGGGCAGGGCGCTGAGGTGGGGCAGGAGATTGGGGAGCGATCGCCCCACGGTCCACAGCGCCCCCAGATTGGGCCGCAGCGCCGCCACCGGCAGGGCCACCGCCGCCTGGGCATAGGGCTCCATCAGCCGCTGCAAGGCCCGCCACTCCGCCACTGCTGGGGCTCCCCGCAACCGTTCCAGCACCGTGGCAAACTGCTCCGCCCCCACCTGGGTGTCAAACTCGCCCTCGGGCAGCAGACAGCCCCAGGTGTCGTAGTTCACCCAGTCCAGGCTTTCCCCCACGGCATCGAGCACCTGGCCCAGGGGGTTGGGCGAAGGGCTCTGGGACAGGCCCGAATAGAGCGAAGGGCCAGAATCGAACTTAAATCCCTGGCGTTCAAAGCCGTGGGCTGCACCACCGGGGATGCTGTGGCTCTCGCAGACCGTGACGCGGTAGCCATAGTGGGTCAGGAGCGCGGCGCAACTGAGGCCGCCAATGCCGCTGCCGATGACGATGATGTCGCTGGTGCTGTCGCTGGTGCTGTCTCTGGTGCTGGCAGTTGGCTGGGTCATTTCCGATTCAGGTGGCCGCTGGTGGAGTGGGTAGCGGTTGGCCCCGCCACCGCAGCAGGGCCTGGGCATATTTACGACGCTGCATGAGCTGGTCCGCCTTGAGCCGTAGCTGCTCTAGCTCGGACTGCTCCGGCGGCGTAATAATCCCATCGCGGTAGGCCTGGAGCAAATCGCCAAAGCGTTGGTAGTGGGCTTCGCCCATCTGGGTCTGGGCGACCTGGGTGAGCTGGTCATTGTCGAGCTTGAACATCCTCAACAGCATGGGCTCTAGCTCCGATGAACTGTCTTCGGGCAGGGGGGGAAGGTTGTAGAGCAGGCTTTCGAGGGCAAGCTGTTCGACGGGCGTTTGGGTGGCCTGGGCGAGTTTGGCGAATAGCTTGGCGAGGTGGGGGGGGAGCTCAATGGAAATGAATTGAGGCTGCATGGCGGCTCAGGCGGCGAAACGGTCCGAGGCCATTGTACGTTTTGTTGCTGAGCCTGGGGCAAAATTAGAGATGAATCCATAGATCTCTTCCCTGGGATGGATTGGGCCACCTGGTAGCGCTTGCAGCTTAAAGGCCGCCCCCGGCCCAGTCCAAACGTTTAGGAGTTCCGCTGCAATCGTTTGGGCCGGGCTGGGAGAAAATGGGGCCTTTTCATTGAAATAATTGAACAGCAGTCTGCCTCTCCCCTGAGAATGGCTTGCTCTGCTCCCCTGTCACATTCTTTGGGCCTCTCAATCTTTGGAGTAGTGCTATGTTTGCCGATTCTGTTTTTGCCCAGTCTCCCCTGACCGGGTTTACGCTGCTGTTGCTCTGCGCTCTGGTGGTGCCGCCGATTTTTGAACGGCTGCGGCTGCCGGGGCTGGTGGGTCTGTTGGTGGCCGGTGTGGTTTTGGGGCCGAGCCTGCTGGGCCTGCTGGACCATAAGTCTGAAACCATGGGCCTGCTGTCGGACGTGGGTAAGATCTATTTGATGTTTGTGGCTGGGTTGGAGATCGACCTGGCGGATTTTCGGCGCACGAAGCAGCGATCGCTCGCCTTTGGTCTATCCACTTTCCTGGTGCCCATGGTGGGGGGCATGATTGTCGGCCATTTTGTGGCGGGCCTCGGCTGGAATGCTTCGATTTTGGTGGGCTCCCTGTTGGCCTCCCACACGCTGCTGGGCTTTCCCATTGTCAGCCGCCTGGGACTGGCCCGCAATGAAGCGGTGACGGTGACGATTGGGGCGACGATTTTTACCGATGTGGCGGCGCTGATGGTCTTGGCCCTCTGTCTGTCGGTCCACAGCAGCGGCAGTTTTTCGGCGGTGCAGCTCCTGCGGCTGCTGACGATTTTGGGGCTGTACAGTGCGGTGGTGCTGGTGGGCTTTGATTGGGCCGGGCGGGAGTTTTTCCGCCGCACGGGGGATGAGGATGGCAATCAGTTTTTGTTTGTGCTGTTGGCGGTGTTTTTGGCGGCGATCGCGGCCCAGCTACTCCAGATTGAACAAATTGTCGGCGCGTTTCTAGCGGGCCTGGCGGTGAATGATGTCGTTGGTCGCGGCCCCGTTGCCGAGAAGATTGAATTTGTCGGCAGCACGCTGTTCATTCCGTTTTTCTTTGTGGACATGGGCCTGCTGCTGGACCTGGGGGGCCTGTGGCAGACCTTGACCGGAGCCCTGGGGATTTCCCTGGCGATCGTCGCCATGTTGATTCTGACGAAGTTTCTGGCAGCGGCCATTGTCGGTCGCTGGTTTCGCTATTCCCGCGATGAGATCTTGACCATGTGGTCTTTGTCATTGCCCCAGGTGGCGGCCACCCTGGCGGCGGCCCTGGCGGGGGTGAATGCGGGGGTGCTGCCCCCATCGCTGTTCAATTCGGTGATCCTGTTGATGTTGGTGACGGCGATCGCCGGTCCCGTCCTCACCGATCGCTTTGCCCATCGACTGCTAGAGCGGGAGAGCCCAGGCCAGGGGCTGGCGCTGGGTGAAGCCGACCTGCTGGCGGAGACGGGGCTGGGCCAGCCGTTTCTGGATCGAGAAACCCAGGTCAAAGTCCTCCTGCCCGTGGCCAATCCCAACACCGAGAAAGCGCTGCTGAAGCTGGGGGGAGCCTTCGTTCGCCCCTCCCAGGGCCAGCTCCTGCCCCTGAGCATTGCCCAGGGCCACCTGCACATGGATACACAGGAGTTGAGCCAACAACTTCAGTCTCGCCAGCGCCTGCTGGATCGAGCCGTGGCCCTGGGAGACAGCTTGGGGATCGAGACGGTGCCCCAGTTGCGCATCGACAATGACATTGCCCTGGGCATCACGCGCACCGCCCGCGAGCGGGATTGCGATTTGATTTTGATGGGGGCCAGCGGCCAATCTTGGTACGCCCCCCAGAGCCTGGGCACCGCCCTGTTTGGCAGCGTCATCGATCAGGTGATTTGGTCGGCCCACTGCCCGGTGATCGTGGCACGATTGTTGGATGAGCCGGAGAACCTGCGGCGGATTTTGGTGCCGGTGAAGTGGCTCACGCCTCGGGTGGTGGCCATGGTGCGTCTGACCCTCCAGCTCGCCGAGGCCCAGGAAGCCAGTCTGGAGATTTTGCGCATCTATGACGATCGCCAGGGATCTTCCCAGGCGGAGAGCTTTGAACAGCGGCTGCGGGAACGGGTGCCGCTGCCTGAGTCTTGCCAGGTGCGCATGTTGTGTAACAACAACATGGGAGATGCAATTTTGGCGGCGGCCCAGGAGGTCGATTTGGTCGTGCTGGGCTTCAGCCGCCGCCGTACGGCGGGGGGGCTGTCCACCACCGATGGCACCGCTCAATTGGCCCAGCAACTCCCCTGCTCGACGCTGGTGTTTGGCCTGCCCCATTCTTGAATCCCCAGGGGAGGCCTCGCGATCAGACAATCTGAATTTGGCTGGCGCTGAGGCTGGGGGTTCCGACTAATGTTGCTAAGCCAACCGTTGCCTGGCTCCCAGCTCCATCGCCATCAAAGCTGAGCAGTCCGCCGCTGTAGACAAATCCCGCACTGCTCCCCAGGGCCTGGCTGCTGCTCGCCAACCGGGCCTGGCTGCCCGCTGCGAGGCCAAAGCCGCTGGCTGAGATGCGGATATGGTCCTGGGTTTGGAAGTCGAGAATGCGATCGCCCCCCTCGCCAACAGCGTTGTAAGCAAAGACATCGGCTCCGCCCCCAAAGCCACCGCCAGCAGGTCGGCTATCGCCCTGGAGGGTATCGGCTCCGAGGCCGCCAATCAGCAAATCGGCGGTGGCCCCACCCACGAGGTGGTCGGCTCCGGCGGTGCCGTATTGCACGGTGGCAAAGCCCGTGGGGCTGTCGATCGCCCAGGTGGCCAGATAGGCATCGGCGAGGGCGCTGGTGCCGGGGTTGAAGGCCTGGCCATGGAGAGCGGAGGCGGTAATGGTTGTACCCTCAACCACGGTGCCAAAGAGGGCAGCCCGGCCCTGGCCAACGGCGAAGCCCTGGACCTTGCCCTTGCCGCCATTGTCGGTAAAGGGGGTCCAGAGGCGGCGCTGCTGGAAATCGCTGGAAACGACGAGGGCGGTGAGGTCGCCTTCGCGACGGAAGACGTAGCTGCCAACGGACTGGCCCGCGATCGCGTTATTATCCCGGCCATCCACCCCCGAGAAGGTCACCCCGCCCACATAGATATTGCCCTGCTCATCGGCGGCGATCGTGCCTTGATCCACCCGGAAAGCATTGGCTGCACCGTTGTAGCGCGGGAAGGCCAGTTGGCCCTGCATCACTTCGCCGGTTTGGGCATTGATGCGGGCATAGTAGGCTTGGTGGGGACTGGCGGAGTTGTAGGGATCGTTATAGGCATCGTATTTGACTTGGGTGGCCGTGGTGCGGTCCTTGCCATTCCAGCGAAAAATCGAGTTGCCCCCCGCAACTTCCCCGAGAAAATACAGCCCCCCATCCCGGCCCACGGTGATGCGGTAGCCCCGCGTGTCGGCCATGTCGTTCTGGGGGCGATCGCCCTGGGGCGTGGTCACGGGCAGCGTCAGGCTATTGGCATCCTGGCCCCAGGTCTGCCAGTTGACGTTCAAGTCCAGATCAAAGCCGGTGAGGAAAGCCACCTGAACCGGGTTGCGATCCAGGCTGTTGTACTTGTTGTCGAAGCCGGTGACGTAGAGTTTGCCGCTGGTGGGATCGATCGCCAGATCGTTGACATAGGAGCGCACCAGACTGGTTTGGGAGCGCAGGCTGCCGCCGGGGTTCCAGACGGAAATGGTTTTGTTGTGGAGCGTGACCACGGTGCCATCGTTGGCGATCGCACCCGTTCCACCGGAGCCCCCAGGTTTTGGGACCAATAGATGCGATCGGCGGTGGGGCTGAGCACCGTGATGCCGAAGTCGCCCCCGGCGGCGATCGCCCCGGTCTGGCGATTGACATCCATGTCGTTGATGTCATTGCCCAGGTGGGTGACGGACAGAACTTCGCGACCGCTGAGGGAGAGGCGCAGAATTTGCCCCGCTGAGCTGGTATTGGCCCCCAGGAAGGCTTGGCCTGGGCCTTGGGCCGCGCTAAAATTGCCCGCCACCACCAGCTCATTGCGCACCGAAATTTCGATGGCGCTGGCTTCATCCTGGCCGATGCCGCCCAAATAGGTCGCGGTGCTGACCTCCAACTGACGGTTTTGCCCAGCCCATCCGGCGTCGCCGAAAAAATCAGGTCGTAGTCCGTGGCCACATCCAGGCTGGCAGCGGTCACGGCCAGTTCGTAGTTGCCCGCCGCCAGGGTGTAGCTGAGCTGTTCGGTTTGGTTGCCGTCCTGGGTTGCCGATAGAACAAGCTGGCCGCTGCTGTCGAATAGGGCGAGATTGGCATTGCCGCCCAAGCCTTCGAGGATGACGCTGAAGTCACGGGTTTGATCGAGGCTGAAACGATAGCGATCGCCCTGGTCCATGGCCGAGAGCGAATCCCGGCGGCTGCTCACGCCCTGGAGATTGCCCAAGTCGAACGGCACTTCTTCGGAGCCGCCGCCGCGCTCAAACACCTGCACATTGCGGAAAAACTTCGGGCATCGCGGGGCTTGACGTCGTGGTCGTTGATCAACGTCAGGTAATTCATTGCCCCAGTGAAAAACTGACCGACGGGAATTTCATAGCGCTGCCACTGGCCCGCTCCCGTTACGCCAGCAGCTCCAGCCCCAGGCACAGCCCCAGGCACAGCATAATTACGAAATTCCTGGCGTCCCCAATCCTGGGTGCCATAGAGCTGAAAAGCGCGGTTGCTGCTGTTGCGATCGTCATCGTCGAAGCCGATGGCGTGGATTTCGCCCTGGCGCTCGCTCTTGAAGTCAAAGACTAAAACCGTATCCTTCGTCACGTCATATTGCAGCGCTAGCTTTTTCCAGCCATTGCCGCTGAGTAAGACGCTGTCCCCTTGATCTTGATACGACAGTTGAGAGGATTTATCCTGCTGGCCGTAACTCGTGATCGTCGCTGTGGAAAAGTTGATGATGGGCCGCTGGGGCTGGACTTTGGCCGTCGCTGCCAGCTCCTGTTCATACACCCGCACATTGCGAAACAGACTGGCCGCCGTGGGATTGCTGACACCATGGTCATTGATCAGCGTCAAATAGCCCACGGAGCCCGTGAAATAATCCCCCACAGAAATTCTATAGCTGCGCCATTCTCCCACCCGAGGGCTGGGGCTGCTGAAGTCGCTGAGGCCCCAGCGCTCGGTGCCACTCAGCTGCCAAGCTTGATTGGCGCTGGGAACCCGATCGTTATCAAAACCAATTGCATGAATTTCGCCGAGGGAGCCCAGCTTAAACTCAAATTCTAAAATCGTATTTTTAGTAATATCGTAGGCAAACTCAACCCGCTTCCAGCCACTGCCAGTCAGGGCTAAGGTTGCACCCAAGTCCTGAATCTCAACGGTCGAGCTGAGATCTTGCCCTCTACCGTAGGCAGCGATCGCCATGTCACTGAAATCAACCATGCCTAATGTTTCCTTCCAAGTACAGAATGCTAGAACTTAACCGCCACCCCCAAGGGAACGGGTATATGTATCCTTAAGAACAAGTGGCACCTGGGTTTCAGAACGCCCCAAGTCCACGACAAGTGGCCCAAGGCAGGGAGCATAAAGCGCTATACAGAAATCCGAGCCTAGCATCAGCACAAATTTTGCCGCGACGCAAAAGTAATAAAAACAACATTTTAAGTTCAGTATACTGAGCTGGTTCACCCATCTACTGAACCTATAAGAAGTTGAAAATCTCTTACCGAATGCCATATAAAAATATGGACCCTTCATGAAATATCTCCAGCAGTGGGTGTCGCACGAACCCTTTCCTAGAATTTAATTCTGCCTTGATTTTGCCAGGCTATTCCCTCAGCTTTAGGGATAAAATGGTGAGATTAAATCTCTAAGTCCCATTTAGATTTACCTACGAAAATTTCCTGATAAAACATGAATCTAGTCAATCGAAAATATCAATAAAATAGCGAATTCAAAACCGTCTTTATGTGAAATTGAGCGCAGTCTTGAATTAAAATAAATGTCATCTTTACGTGTGTTAACGCAGGGCCTATTGCAATAATGAAGCCCAGATTCTGAGGGAAACCTTTCCTAGGAGCTCGATGAACGGCTGGCAAAATTAATCTCCACCGATTGGAGCTGGGCGATCGCCCAGAAAAGCCGCCCTGGCGATCGCGCTCAACATGCCCCAAGGACAAGCGCATCCCCAAAGCGCCGACCCTGGGGGCTTTGGGGGCTTGCCCAGCCAGCGCCCCGGAAAACGTGAAAACTTGATGAAAAGTTGATCACTTCGGCCCAAACCGTGCGCTTATCCTGTAGGATAAGAGGCTGCAAAATCTATATCTAGGGCTCCGGAGAATTCCCAATGTCACGGAAATGCCAACTCACCGGCAAAACGGCCAACAACGCCTTTGCGGTATCCCACTCCCACGTCCGCACCAAGCGGCTCCAGCATGTCAACTTGCAAAGCAAGCGTATCTGGTGGCCTGAAGGCAACCGCTGGGTCCGGCTGCGGATCTCCACCAAGGCGATCAAAACCCTTGAAAAGAAGGGCATCGGAGCCATGGCCAAGGAAGCTGGACTGGACCTTAACAAGTTCTAAGTCCCAGTTCTGAGTCCAAAATCGTCACGATGAGCCTTAGCGTCACGCCTAGGGACATGGGTCAACCTTGACCCATGTCCCTTTTGTCTGGCATTGATTCCATTGCATCTTTGGGGTCTGGGATCTCTTGGGTCTGGGAGCTCTGCCCAGGACCGATCGCCTATTCCGCTGCTTCCTGGAAGCGGCGATCGCTGGGCAGGTCAATGAACACCCGCTCGCCGACCTCGACTCCCGACAAAATTTGGGTCTCATCCCCAATCGTCGTCCCCGTCTCCACCGGTTGAAACTCGGGCTCGTTTTTGCGATCGGGCACCAACACCCCGCGCTGGCCCTCCCGCGTGACAATCGCCACCGTCGGCACCACCAAAACACTGCCCAGGCTTTCGCCGATGAAGACCAAATCCACATTCATGCCCGAGCGCAGCTGTTCTTGGCCCGTGGTCAGGGCAACGCGCACCTGAAACGAAGTCACGTTTTGCTCCTGCACCGCTTCCGGGGAAACCAGGCGCACCTGGCCCAGGAAAGTCGCCTCTGGAAAGGCATCGGCGGTGACCTCGACAATTTGCCCCGGCCGAATATTGGTGATATCCACTTCGGGCACATTGGCCCGGATCTCTAGCCCCTGGGCCAGGGCCACCACGGAGGTAGAGGTGGCACTGGCAGTGCTCGAAGCGGAAGTGGTCGGCGTCACAAAGGCACCGGGATCGGCATAGCGCTGGGTGATAATCCCTGGGAAGGGCGCTCGCAAAATGCTGTCATCTTTTTGAATTTCGATTGCCTGAACCTGGCCCAGGGTTTCGATCACCTGGGCTTCGGCCTGCTCTAGCTGCTCGGGGCGGGTGCCGTTTTGGGTGTCCTGGAGGCGGAGCTGGGCGCTGTCCAGGCGGGATTGGGCCTGGGCCTGGCCAGCCTGGGCGCGATCCCGAGCGGTCTCGGCACGGGCCTTGGTGGTCTGGGCGCGGGCGAGGCTGGCCTGGGTGCGCTGGAGATTGGCAGCGGCGCGGTTGGCGGCGGTGGTCAGTTCATCCAGGCGATCGGTGGAGATGGCTCCCTCGGCCTTGAGCTGCTGGTTGCGGGCGAGCTGCACTCGGGCCAAGTCGAGCTGGGCCATGGCTTCGGCCACGGAAGCCTGGGCCTCTTGCACCCCCGCTTGGGCTTCGGTCACGGAGGCTTGGGCTTCGCGGACGACGGCGGTTTCTACCCCGAGCTGGGCCTGGGCTTGGCGCACCTCTTCTTTGCCCTGGTCGATGACCAAGTCGGTCTCCCCGGCTCGGAGTTCCTGGAGGCGGGCTTCTGCCTGGGCCTGGCGAGCCTTGGCCTGGAGGTATTGGGCGTTGAGGTCGCGGCTTTCCATTTCAGCGATGGGATCGCCCGCTGCGACGATATCGCCCTGGTTGACCAGCACCTTGACGAGACGACCGGCGTTTTTGGGGCTGAGGTTGACGCTGCGTACGGGGACGACGCTGCCGTTGGCGCGGATTTTGATGCTCAGGGGCGATCGCCCCACCTCCACCGTCAGCCGCTCCAGTTCCTCCGCAGGGAGACCGGTCTGGCGGCGGGCTAGGCCGATGCCCGCCGCCCCCAAGCCCAGACCCAACCCAAGGCACAGGGCCCCGATCAGCCAAGGTGATACTTTGCGTTCGCTACCCATGCCAGTTTTTGATCTATGCCTCGTTATGTGCATCGTCTGATGCACCTCTGTTTTTGCTGCTGCGACCCTGCGGCTCAAGTCAGCGTAGGCAACGGTTAGCAGCAGAGCCATCCTAACGCACCGGGAAGAGCCCAGGCCCAGAAGAACGGCCCCCCAGACTCCTGTGGTTGTTCTTCGGGTTGTTCTTCGGGTTGTGCTCTGGTTTTTTTGAGGTGCTTCGGCAGCTCTCCTCCCAGAGCGAAGGCCCCCTCCGGCCCCCCTCACAACCTGCTACAGTACACAATGTTCAAATTCGCGGAGAATGCTGAGGCATCCCCATGTTAAGAGCGGGAATTGTCGGACTGCCCAATGTGGGTAAGTCAACCCTGTTTAATGCCCTCGTGGCCAATGCCAAGGCCCAGGCGGCCAATTTCCCCTTCTGTACGATTGAGCCCAATGTCGGCATCGTCTCAGTGCCCGACGATCGCCTCAAGATCCTCGCAGAAATTTCTAACTCTGAGAATATCCTGCCTGCCCGCGTCGAATTTGTAGATATCGCTGGCCTGGTCAAAGGCGCGAGCAAGGGCGAGGGCCTGGGCAACCAGTTTTTAGCCAATATCCGCGAAGTCGATGCCATCGTCCATGTGGTCCGCTGCTTCGATGACGATGACATTATCCATGTCTCGGGTTCTGTGGATCCGGCGCGGGACATCGAAGTGATCAACCTGGAGCTGGCCCTGGCCGACCTGGATCAGGCCGAGCGTCGCCTAGATCGCGCCCGCAAGGATCTGCGCAAGAACAAAGACTTCCAAATCGAAGTGGATGCCCTGGAAAAGCTCGTGGAGGTGCTGAATGAAGGTCAGCCCTGTCGCTCGGTGGCCCTGAACGAAGAGGAAGAGCTGGCCATCAAGGCCCTGGGCTTTTTGACCCGCAAGCCGATTATCTATGGGGCCAATGTTTCCGAGGATGATCTCTCCACGGGCAATGCCTGGGTGGAGCAGGTCAAGGCGATCGCCGCCACCGATGGAGCCCAGGTGGTGATGATTTCGGCCCAGGTGGAAGCGGAGCTGGTGGAGCTGCCCGAGGATGAACGGGGCGGAGTTTCTGGAATCCTTGGGGGGTGGATGAGGGGGGGCTGCGATCGCTGATCCGCGCCACCTACGACCTGCTGGGCCTCCAGACCTATTTCACCACCGGCCCCAAGGAAACCCGCGCCTGGACCATTCACAAGGGCATGGTGGCCCCCCAGGCCGCTGGCGTCATCCACACAGACTTCGAGAAGGGCTTCATTCGCGCCGAGACGGTGGGCTATGACGACCTGGTCCGCACCGGCAGCATGAATGCCGCCAAGGAAAAGGGCCTGCTGCGCAGTGAAGGCAAAGACTATGTGGTCAACGAAGGGGATGTGATGCTGTTTCGGTTCAACGTCTAGGGCCTGGGCCTGAACAATCCTGTCTTGGGCCTGAGCTGCGAGAATCTTCGAGCTTGAGCTCCCCCCACTACACCTTTACGGGGGCTGGATGGGCCGCCAGGATTTCCCCCAGCCGCCGGGCCACGGCTTCGGTCTGTTCGACCATGGCCATGTGGCCACAATCCCTCAGCTCGGTCAAGCTCTCCCCACAGGATTCGCGAAACAACCCGTGGAAGCTAGCCAGGTGCCGCACGTAGCGAGGGGGCATGATCGGATCTTGATCCCCCGCCAGGAAATAGACCGGCTGGGGGAGCTGGGCGACCAGGGAGGGCAAACGGTGGACCTGCTCCTGGGTCGTGCTTTCCAGCAAGGCTCCCAGGGCTGCAGGGCCATGGGCCGCCAGGTAATCCACCAACCGCTGTCGCCGCCAGCCCTGGGCCATGGGCTGGACCGTTCCGGCCTTGGCGAACATCCAATCTAGGGGCAGCTTGCCCAGCAGGGGATGACGCCATTGCACCAGGCTGCGCCCGACGCTGCGAAAGCGCTCAAATTCTTGTTGCAGATAAACACCGCCGCCCGCATTGATACAGGTGACCCCCCGCACTCGCCCCGGCAGCAGTTTGGCTCCCCAAAGGGCGATCGTGCCGCCGAGGGAATGGCCCACCAGCCAGGCCGACTCGATTTGCAGGTGGTCGAGGAGCTGGCCCAGGTCTTCGGCGTAGGCCGCTGGATCGTAGGGCTGGGGAGTAGTCTCCCTGGGCACCTGGCTGGAGGCACCGAAGCCGCGCAGGTCGTAGGACAAACATTGGCACTGGGGCGAAAGCTGTTGGATCAGCGGCTGCCAATAGGAACGGCTGAGCAGCCAGCCATGGACGAACACCAAGACCTGGGGAGACCCCACTGGTGCCGTCAACTCATAAAAGTGCGATGTTCCCCGAATCTCCACAGTTGGCATAGAGCCATCCTAGCCCGTTCCTTGGAGATTGAGAACACCGCTGTATCAGCCTTTGGGGCTATGCATGCAACTGTTTTTTTTGCATCTGCCCAGATCACATTCCGCTGACCTGGCCTGTCCCTTCTGGGAGCGAGCCTGCTGGGAGGAGGCTTTCAAAAGGGCCCGACCAAGCGACCCAGTATTGGGCAAGGGCTAGGTGCTGCTGCCGTTCAGGCGCGCCTTGACCCGCTCGGCCATTTTCTGCCCCCGATATTCTGGAATGGCCTTGCCCTGCTCTGTCAACACGTAGAGAATCAGGCGAGTGCGCCCCCGCCAGGGCAGCAAATTCGCATTCACCACCAGCAGCTTCTCGGGGCAAATGGCATTGGTCATTTTGAAAAACATGCCATCCTCTTCATCGGATTCGATCAACAGGGCGGGCAGGTGAAACTGCTTGTCAATGTAAAACTCCGTTTGGACCGAGCCCAGCCGGTTGCTCTCGAACACCTCCACGGAGAGCATTTCTTCCACTTCAAAGCGACCTTCTAGGGCTTCTCGCAGCGCCCGGCGCACATTGTCAGCGGTCTTGCCCGCAATGGCTTTGCCGCCCCGTGAGACATTCATGCGAATGAAGATCAGCGTCGGCGATTGGACCTGGCCGTACACGTTCAGGCTGTGGGCGGTCAGGTTGTAGGCGGCGAGGACGCCAAACAGATCGCGCAGCAGACCCGGCTGGTTCTTGGCGGCCAGCCGCAGGGCTGTCTTGTCGCCAGCGGGATCAGCGGTGATGATGGCTTCTGTCTTTTGGGTGTAGAGCTGATAGGCAAGTTTGAGGTTGTCGAACTGGATGTCACTGCTGACAAATTGTTCATAGAATTCTGGGAACAGCTCCGCAAAGCGCCGCAGCTTGGCCTGCGTGGATGGCTTAAGACTAGGAGTCATATCGCAAGGAGGTCATCTTGAGTTGAACAGGGGTTTGAACAGGGGATAGCGGCGAGGGGGATATACAATTTAAGACTGTTGGTGGACTTGAATTGCGATCGCGCTCCTTATTTCTGGCTGCATGGGTTTCTGGAAAAGCTTATTTACAGGCTCAAATGCGGCCACCAAGGGCTCCAGAGCAGGCGATGCGGGGCTGCTCGATAGCCGTCTGATCGAAGTTTTACCGTTCCAGGGTGAAAACGGCAGTCGGCTCTACTTCAGTATGGAGCGTCAGATTGATCTGTACGAGCTAGAGGAACTTTGCGATGCGGTGGGCTGGTCCCGGCGGCCATTGCGCAAGGTGAAAAAGGCGATCGCCCACAGTTTTTTGGTGATTACGCTCTGGGAGGAATTGGGCAACCGCCGCCGCCTGATTGGCTTTTCCCGCGCCACCTCCGATCATGCCTTCAATGCGACGATCTGGGATGTGGTGGTGAGTCCCAAGTACCAGGGCAAGGGCTTAGGCAAGTCGCTAATGAAACAAATGATTAAGAAGCTGAGAGCTGAAGATATAAGCAACATTACCCTATTCGCCGATCCTCAAGTGGTTTCGTTTTACCAAACCCTGGGCTTCGTCGTCGATCCCGAAGGCATCAAAGGCATGTTCTGGTATCCAGAGTAGCGACCCACCGCCCCCCCCGACCTCC
>JAAUQQ010000471.1 GCA_012032745.1 Synechococcales cyanobacterium RM1_1_8 | reverse complement strand
GACTGCCCTTCGCGGACTGCATCCACTGGAAATATTGCACCACTGAACCCCTGGGCATTGACCACATCGCCTTCGCGTTTTTTCCAATAGAGATGCTCCAAATTCTTAATCGAATAGGATGGCTCTCCCACGCAAAGCCCCTGGCGCACCACTTGATACAGGTCCACAAACACATGGCCCCGCAGTAGATTATCCAACTGCTCCTCGCGGGTGCCATAGCGACTCGCCAGCCGCTTCAAGGCAGAGGTTTCGTAGGGAGCATAGTGGTAGATATGCATGGTTGGGTCAGCAACCCAGCGGGCATAGGTCCAGTCGATGAAATCCTCAAATGCCTTCTTTTCCTGAGCGGGATTGTGCGCCCACCAGTCTTTGAATTGCAGTTCCCCCGCTGAACCATAGGTTGCGCCAAACAGGTACTCTAGCCCCGCTCCCCCTTCGGCGAGGGGATAGCCTTCCATGTCGAAGAAAACATCAAGGGGGCTGGCGGGGGGGAGGAGCGTGAGGCCATAGCGATCGCGCCCCTCCGGCTGAGGCAACAGCGCATACAGCGGCTTAGCTTGACCCCGACTCTCCCGCTGGAGTTTTGCCTGCAACCGCAGCCGCCCAAACACCTCCCGATCCAGCTTCGTCACCTTCATCCCCGGCTCCGCCGCTGCCAGGGCCGCCATTGTGCTAATGCCCGCTGCCTCCAATCGCTGGATCTGCTTGAGCGAAATATTCGCCACCTGACTGAGGTGATCGGCAGCTTCCAGCAGTTGCTCCGCCACCCCCTGCCAATCGCCGTGGTCACCCGCCAAGGGCATCGGCTGCTGTTGGGGATCAAACTGTTCCATGGCGGCGAGGAACGATCGCCGCACCTGGCGATAATAGTGAAAATAATCCTCCGTGCGAAACGCCCGGCGCTGCCCCGTCCCCAGCACCAGCTCGAACGTACCGGGCCGCAGCCCCTGCAACTGCTCCAACAAGTCACAATAGGCACAAAGCTGAATCACAAAATAGGGCTTCGGCTCCAGGGCCAGCTTGCACTCCACCGGTATGTAGCTCCAGTCCCCCAGTTGTGATGGCACCTCTACCCGCCGCAGCAGATCTGCATAGCCCACCCAATCGCCATAGCGCAGGGCTGCCTGGTAAATCCACGACTTTCCTTCTACCATGGCCGCCGCCGTTGCTTCAAAGGTACCTCGGTTCTCCACTTGGAAAACCTGCGCCCCATCGCTCAGAAGCTGCTGTAGATAACGCTGCTCATGGCCATTGCCCAACTGCGTCAGCACCCGCACCATCTCATCGGGCTCAGGCCGGACCGGAAATCGCCCTGGCTGCTCTAGGGAAGCTCGATCCATCCAGGTGGCGAAGTCGCTCTGGAGAAACTGGAGCAGATCCTGGGGGGAATAGCGGAGCGATCGCCTTGTTTCTGCATGGGAAGCCATCAAGACAGTTGGTTGCCATTCTCCCATAGGTCATTCGGCACTGTCTTGCCAGGCACTGTCCTGCCAGGCACTGTCCTGCCAGGCACTGTCTTGCCGAGGGGTAATGCTTTATAGGGGTGATGCTTTCTAAATGTCACGCACTGTAAGCTCAGGCCCCAACTTTTCTCCCCAGAATAGTACCAACGACACTCCCCTAGGACCGGCATCTAAGGGACAATTAACTTAACGTTTAGATGGTTTGCGCTGCTCCATGACGCTAAAACCAGCGCCCCAAGCCGCTTCCCCGACCACAGCCCAAGCCACAATCCGAGCCATGAACCGAGCTACGGTCCAAACCCTGCTGCTGCTCGGTCTCCTAACCAGCCCCTTGACCATCGGCCTCAGCGGCTGTGGCCTGGGACCAGCAGCGGAATCGTCCCAGGGTGAAGGCCAAGGGGCAGGGCGGGGCGGCGGCGGTCGGGGCGATGCAGAAGATGCACCTCCCACCGTGGAAATTCTCCAGGCCAGCAGCGGCAGCCTCGACGATGGCCAGACCTACACCGGCAGCACCGAACCGCGCCAGCAGATAGAGATCAAATCCCAGCTCACCGCCCAAATCCTCAGCCTGCCCCTGGCGGTGGGCGATCGCGTCACCCAGGGCGAGGTCATCGCCCAGCTCGATCCCAAACTGCTCCAAGCCAACCTGGGCGAAGCCCAAGCCGAGTTAGCGGTGCGCCAAGCGGAGCTGAGCCAGGCCAAAAGCAGCTTGGCCGAAACCCAGGCGGCCATCAGCCAGGCCGAAGCAGAACTGAGCCAAGCCCAGGCCGATGGCCGTCGCCTGAGCTCCCTGGCCCAGAGCGGAGCCATTCCCCAGCAGCAGGCGGACCAAGCCCAAACCGACCAGCGGGTGGCGGAACAGCGGCTGCGCCTCGCCCAGGAACAGGCCCGCACCAAACAAGAAGCGATCGCCGCCGCCCAACAGCGCCTCACCGCCCAGACCGCCGTCATCGCCCAGGAGCAAGAACGCCTCGCCCTCAGCCAAATCCAAGCCCCGATCTCCGGTGTGGTGTTAGCGCGACAGCTAGAGGCGGGCGACCTGGCCCAGGCCGGTCAGGCCCTGCTCACCCTGGGGGATCTGCAGGAGACCCAGGTGGTGATTGAAGTGACGGATCAGGATCGCAGCAAAGTCGCCCTCGGCCAGCCGGTACAGGTACAGCTTGATGCCTTTCCGGGCCAGCGCTTTCCGGGTCGGGTCAGCCAAATTTCCCCCCTGGCCAACCCCGCCAGCCGACTGATTCCAATCGAAATTGCCCTGGAGACCAGCGAAGTCCTGGGCAGCGGGCTGCTTGCCAGGGTGCGTCTAGATGGCGATGTGGCGGCGGTTTCCGTCCCCCAAAGCGCCCTGGAAGTGGGTCGGGGCGATCGCGGCCCGGCTGCCGACCAAGCTGCTGCCGGAAACAATTCCGACCAGCCCCCCGGCCAAGCCCCCTCTAGCCGCACGGCCACCCCTCAACCCAGCCCAGGCAACGACTCCACCAAAACGGGAACAATTTTTATCCTCAGCGCGAGCGGCAGCGAGCCCCAAGTCCAAGCCCAAACCGTCACCCTCGGCAGCTTCAGCAATGGCCAAGCCGAGATCCTCGCTGGCCTCAGCGCCGGAGACCTCTACATCGCCAAAAGCGATCAGCCCCTCACCGACGGCCAAACCGTGCGCCGCAGCCTAGCATCAGAATTTTAACCCCAGAATTTTTAACCCCAGAATTTTAACCCCATCCCCCCACCTCCCACTCT
>JAAUQQ010000069.1 GCA_012032745.1 Synechococcales cyanobacterium RM1_1_8 | reverse complement strand
CGTTCCAGCCAAAGCCGACATCGTAGCCATTCTCCTGCTCGATCACCACTTCAGCGGTGCGGCTGTCGCCTTGGTAGCCCCGCACGGGGTGGGGCCAGACTTCCAATCCACTTGCAAATCAGAGAGCGCCTGTTGCAAGGCGTTGAGGTCGCGGATTTGGGTTTTGATACTGCTGAAGTGAGACATATGTATCAGGTGAGAGGTGGATAGCGGATGGTGATGGAGAAAACGAATCGGGGGAAAAAATCAAACGGGGAAAGTCGAAGGGGAGGGCGAATTGTCCCAGAGAGCCGGACAGAGCCGGACAGGCAGAGCTGGGGATTTGACGCGGTCGGGGACTGGTGACGCCGGGGAGCGAATACCGGAACCCAGCGCTAGATCTTCAGCCTAGGGGTGCGCCAAGCAGCTTGCAGCAGCCAGGACTACCACTGGGTCAATTGGGTAGAAACTGCGCCGGTCGTCTGGCCTGTTGCAGACTGGGTCAAAACGTCCTGGTTGGGCTGGCTGTAGAACTCAGAGGAAGGCTTTTGATCGATCACCCGGCCCAACTTGGCCTCGATCGCCGCCGTCACCTCCGCGCAGGACCGACCGACAATGCCGGTGACGGTTTCCTCGACGCGCCCATCGGGATAAATGATAAATTCCAAGGTTTCCATGGCCATGGTTCTAAACAATTTCCCCATAAATGGACGCTTGAACGCCCTCAACCCGCGCTGAGAAGCTATCGCAACCCCGAGTCAGCAAGGCATTGGTCAGAGCCGATTGCCTTCTGGTTCAGCAATTGCCAACGTTAAGTTTCATAGGCCTTTATGAGATCCCATGCTATCAGGATCTTCTCGATTTTGCTCTCTTCTGTGGCGATAGGTTACAGATTGTGAGCAAACTTTGAGCGCATCGCCGCTGCTGCTGGGTGGCTGGAGGCTGCTGGATGACGGGGCGCTGCTGGGTGGCCGGGGGTGGCCCAAACCATCACCAGAGCAGGCCTTCGCTTTGGAGGGCTTCGATCATTTGCAGCGATCGCGGATCCCCCAAGTTCAACAGCGCCGCCTTGGCATCCTCCCGCACGCCCATGTCTTCATCCTCCACTAGGGTTTCGATCAAGGCGTCCACTGCCGTGGCATAGACCACATTGGAGGGCAGATTGATGCAGAGCTCCCCCACGGACCAGGCACAGTTGCTGCGCACGACGGCGACGGGATCCTGGCGCATGGCGGCAATCAGCGGCGGCATGGCCTTAACCGATGCTTCAAAGTCCAGGCCTGGCATTTGGCCCAGGGCGCTGGCGGCCCAGAGGCGCACGGCGGCGATGTCGGTTTTAAGGGCGTTGAGCAAGGGGGAGAGGGCGCGGCGATCGCCGCTGCGGCCCAAGGCCCAGACAATGCCTTTTCGCACGTAGCCGCTCCAATCCAGCCGCAGTTGGGCGATCAGGGCTTCCACGATATCTGGAACGTCTTCGGAGCTGGCGGTTTCAGGACTGGCGGTTTCAGGGCTGGCCGTCTGGGGGCCAGCACCATGGGCTGCATCAAGATTGGCCTGATCCTCGCCGGAGCCGTCCGCCGCCTTCCCCGCCCTGATATTTCGCCCCAGGGCGTAGGCTGCACTCACCCTAGTCATCGGGCAGCCCGCTCCCAGCAGCGCCAGCAGCGGCCCGACTGCGCGGGCATCTTCAATCTCGCAAAAGGCGCGGGCGGCGATCATGACCTGGGTGGGGTCCGCTGACTTCAGCAGGGCCAACATCTCATCGGCATCCACCACCGCATCCTCGATTGGCACCTGATCGAGGGGATCCATGTCTTCGAGGGAGCGGTTGAGTTCGTCCACCGAATCGAGCAGGGTGAGTTCGTCGTCCATAACGTGATTTTAGAGGGCTGGGTTTGAGGGGCCTAACGATTTAATTTAAGCTTCGTTCCCCCATCTTTCGTTCCCTAATCTTGGTTTGTGAGGGTTGGCGTCAGCCTGCTCCCCACGCTGGGCCTGCCGATGGGCCTGCTCCCCATCAGGTGGCTGAATCGCCTTGATCAGCGCCCTGGACTGGATCCGGTAGCCCAGGCTGTCGTAGAGCTGAAGGGCAGGGGCATTGTGATCAAACACCTGCAGGCTGATGTGGCGATCGCCCCGCTCCCTCGCCCAGGCTTCGGCTTGGTGCATCAGCGATCGCCCCAGCCCCCGCCGCCGATGTTCCGGCTGGACATAGAGCAAAACACATGGGCATGGCGCAACCCCGAAACCTGATCCACCGCCGTTCCCATCCAGAGGCAGGCGACATAGCGGGGGCGATCGCGACCCACCAACCCCGGACGGGCCGCCCCATGGCCTCCCGAAGCCGCCGTTGCCGGGTCCGCCTCCACCCACCAGAGGGGGGTCTGGGCTGAAAAATAGGCCTCTACGGTCTGGGCCAGGTGGTCGAAGCCATGGCCATGGGCCGGATAAAGCTCCCGGTAGGTGCGACGCATACATTGCAGCAGCAGGGCATGGTCCAGGATCGAGCCCCGACTTAGGCGATACCCCGCCTCCCCATCCCAGCCCTCCAGCACCGGATTCGCCATGGCCTAGGGTCTAGGCTGGAGCGGGGCGGCGAGGACGATTGCGTGAGCTAGTCCCGGTTGAGCCAGGCCGGGTTGAGCCAGGCCGGGTTGAGCCAGACCCGGTTGGGGGATGGACAGTCGCTGGCTGATGGACTCCTCATCCATAATTGCAGGCCCAGCCATGTCCGAGGGCAGAAAAATCCGGGCACTCACCGCAGCCAGGGCGATGAAGAAGATGACAAAGATAAATAACGGCGCGATGTACTGTCGGAAAAAATCCATGGTTAACCGGGTAGAACGGGAGCAAACCTGGGATTAAAACGGGGGAGGAGCAAGTCTTGGATCTCCGCCCCCTACCCTTCAACCCCTATCCTAAGGTGGATTAATCCCTCGTAACAGAGGTGACAAAATTACACATTGACACCAGTTGCTTGAATCGCAGCCCATGATGGAAATAGGCTTTGATCCAGTGCGCTAGCCTGGCGTCCCGATCGCTGGTGAGGGCCGCTGCAATGGGCCTACCTCTTGGGTTAGTTTTGCCCTGTTTAATTTCGAGCTGCTTGATTTAGGTGCATTATGGCCTCCCCGCGACCCCTTGATGATTCAGCCGCTTCAGCCGCTTTGACCGCTCCGGGGCCAGCGGGCGATGGCCCCATCTCCAATTTGACGGCTTGGCATAGCCTCACGGCCCAGCAGGCCCTCGCCCAGCTCCAGGGCAATGCCCAGCAGGGTCTCTCCAGCAGCGCCGCCCAGGCCGCCCAGCAGCGCTACGGTCCGAATGAGCTGGTGGAACAGGCGGGACGCAGCACCCTACAGATTTGGATTGACCAGTTCACCAACATCATGCTGCTGATGTTGATGGCGGTGGCGGTGGTGTCGGCGGCGGTGGAAATTCGCGGGGGCGGGTTTCCCAAGGATGCGGTGGCGATCGCCATCATCGTCATCCTCAACGGCGTGCTGGGCTATTTGCAAGAAAGCCGCGCCGAGGATGCCCTCGCTGCCCTAAAGCAGTTGTCTTCCCCCACGGTGCGGGTGTTGCGGGATGGCCAGGTGCGGGAGCTGGCCGCCAATCAGCTCGTGCCCGGCGACGTTATGTTGCTCGAAGCGGGGGTCCAGGTGGCCGCCGATGGCCGTCTGCTGGAAGCGGCCAATTTGCAGGTGCGGGAATCGACCCTGACCGGGGAAGCCGAGGCCGTGACCAAGCAGGCGGCGCTGGTGCTGGAGGAAGATGCAGCCCTGGGCGATCGCCTCAACCTGGTCTACCAAGGCACGGAAGTGGTCCAGGGTCGGGGCAAGGTGTTGGTGACCCGGACGGGGATGCAGACGGAGCTGGGCCATATCGCCCGCATGTTGCAGAACGTGGCCGAGGATCCCACGCCCTTGCAGCAGCGTATGGATCAGTTGGCCAAGGTGTTGGTCTATGGCTCGCTGGCGATTGTGGCGGCGGTGGTGGTGCTGGGTATGCTCCTCTATGGCCCCAGTAAGTTTGAAGAGCTACTGGAGGTCTCCCTCAGCATGGCGGTGGCGGTGGTGCCCGAGGGCCTGCCTGCGGTGATTACGGTGACCTTGGCGATCGGCACCCAGCGCATGGTGCGCCGCAATGCCTTAATTCGCAAACTGCCAGCGGTGGAGACCCTGGGCTCCGTGACGACGATTTGTTCCGATAAAACCGGCACCCTCACCCAGAACAAAATGGTGGCCCAGGTGATTCGCACCCTGGCCCACGACCTCCAGGTCTCAGGCCAGGGCTATGAGCCCCAGGGCAGCTACCAACAACGCTCCAGTGCGGAGCCCGTGGAGGCTGCCCTAGCCAGCCCGGAGGTGCAGATACTCTTGCTCAATGGCCTGCTCTGCAACGATGCCGGGCTGCGGCAAGACGAGGGATCGGGCTGGGAAATCTGGGGCGATCCGACGGAGGCGGCCCTGCTGCCCCTGGCAGCCAAGGCGGGCCATTGGCACGAAGATTGGGCGGCTTGTCTCCAGCGGGTAGATGAGCTGCCGTTTTCCTCCGAGCGCAAGCGTATGACCGTCCTCTGTCGCCCGGATAGTTCTGGGGCCAAGGCTGGCTCCTGGGCGGCCCTGGCTGCGGGTCTTGGCCCCAGGGTTGACCGGGGGGACTATGTGCTGTTCACCAAGGGATCGCCCGAGTTGACCCTGGGGCGCTGTACGACGGTGCAGGTGGGCGATCGCCGCCTCCCCCTGGGCTCCCTGGAGCATCAACAGATCCTGCGCCAAAACGAACAGCTCGCCAGCCAGGGTCTGCGAGTCCTGGGCTTTGCCTACCAAACCTTGCCAGAGCGCCCCTCCGGCGGCCTCAGCGAAGGCCAAGAAACCCAGCTCACCTGGCTGGGGCTGGTGGGCCTGTGGGATGCGCCCCGCCCGGAGGTGCGCGAGGCCGTGCTCCGCTGCCGTCGGGCCGGAATTCGCCCGGTGATGATCACGGGGGATCAAGCATTGACTGCCCAGGCGATCGCCCATGATCTGGGCATTGCCACCCCCGGCGACCCCGTGATTGAAGGCAAGACCCTGGCTACCATGGATGAGGCCACCCTGCGCCAGACCGTCCAACAGATCAACGTTTACGCCCGCGTGGCCCCCGAACACAAACTGCGCATCGTCCAGGCCCTGCAACAGGACGGCAAAACCGTTGCCATGACCGGGGATGGCGTCAACGATGCCCCAGCGCTGAAGCAAGCCGACATTGGCATCGCCATGGGCATTACCGGCACCGATGTCAGCAAAGAGGCCAGCGACATGGTGCTGCTGGATGACAACTTTGCCACCATTGTGGCCGCCACCGAAGAAGGCCGCGTCGTCTATAGCAACATCCGCCGTTTCATTAAATACATCCTCGGTTCCAATGTGGGAGAAGTGCTGACCATCGGTGCTGCCCCCCTAGTGGGCCTGGGCGGATCCCCCCTGACGCCCCTGCAAATCCTCTGGATGAACCTGGTGACCGATGGCCTGCCCGCCCTGGCCCTGGCCGTGGAGCCAGCGGGGCCAAATGTGATGGATCGCACTCCCTACCACCCCCGCGAAAGTGTCTTTGCTCGGGGCCTGGGCTGGTACATCCTGCGCATTGGCATGGTCTTTGCCGCCTTGACGATCACGATGATGCTCTGGGCCTATGGCTACACCCACAGTGGTGGGGCCAATGGAACGGCCCTGGGCAGGGATCCCGAGCGCTGGCGAACGATGGTGTTTACGACGCTGTGCCTGTCCCAGATGGGCCATGCGATCGCCGCCCGCTCCAGCACCCGCCTCACCCTGGAAATGCCTGCCCGCAGCAACCCCTACATCTGGGCTGCGGTCTTTGGAACGATCGCCCTTCAGCTCCTGCTGATCTACGTGCCGGTGTTGCGAAACTTCTTTGGCACCCAGCTAATCAGCCTGCAAGAATTAATGATTTGCTGCGGCTTCAGCAGCCTGATTTTCATCTGGGTAGAGGGCGAAAAAGTGATGGCTAAATTGCGGCGGCGATCGACCGCTCCCCGGTCATTTCCCTAGGGAGACCTGTTCGGGATCACGCCAGTACATAGCTTCATCCCCAGGCTAGAGTTTGTTTTGATCTCGCTTTGTTATGGTTTTGATCACGAACGCAACCCTGCATTGGTAGCCAGTTTATCCAAAAACCAGGCCTGGGCCTGCCAAATCAAGAGAGAACCTTAAGTTTGATCCCCAGCGGTAGGCGTGGATTTTGATCCCGTTTAAGATTGATGGCGAAGGTCATTCCTTGGGCGCGCTCCCGAGATTTGGATTCCCCAGCAGGCCTGACATCCCCAGCAGCTCTGCCCTGCATTTTGTGACTAAGCCTTTCGCTCATCCTCGACTCCGAGATTGAGCCTACCAATCTGTGCTGACGGTACTGACTGCGGTACTGACTGCGACGCTGACTCGGCTGACCGACTCCCCGGTTAATCACTGCGGGGTCAGTGACTTCCGAGCCAGTGACTTTCGGATTCACGGTTTCATCAAGGGTTTTCGCAACGTTTCTTGCCCACAGGATTTTTTTCCTTTGAGCATCTGGGCTTCCGCACCCAGGCTCCCGTCACCGCTGACGCCCGTTAGCTTTATGCGATCGCCCTTTTCCCGATTCAATTTATCAAAACCCCATGCTTCAGATACAAAGAGACAAACCCAAAGATAAGCCCCAAGACAAGCCCCAAGACAAACACACCCTCCAAGGCCAAGTCCAGCGGGTCTGCTGCCCCAACTGTGGCTGTGCGACTGCCGAGCGCCACTATTTGCCCACCTACCGCATCATCCGCACCCAGTGCGGCAGTTGCGACTACCTGCTCGTCACAGGGGAAACAGGCAACGTGATCGAAGCCTATGCGCCTGGCCAAAACTGGTAGCCTGGGCCACCGCCCTGCGCCAACCTCCAGGAGCAGCCTTTTAGGCTGCGCTTCGCTTAAGCCTTGCGAGCCCGCAGTTGGCCACAGGCCGCATCGGCCTCTAGGCCTCGGGAATAGCGCACGCTGGTGGTGATGTAGCGATCGCGCAGCCGCTGGGCAAAGGCTTCGACGCTTTCCCGGCGGGGCCGTTTGTAATCTACCTCGGCAATGGGATTGTAGGGAATCAGGTTGACGTGGCTCTGGAAACCCCGCAGGTGCCTGGCCAATTCTTCCGCATGTTGGGGGCGATCGTTGAGGCCCGCCAGCAAAATATATTCAAAGCTGACCCGTCGCCCCGTGATTAACAAATACTCCCGACATTCCTGGAGCAGCGCCTCCATGGGATATTTCCGGGCCGTGGGAATCAGCTTTTGCCGCAGTTCCTGGTTCGAGGCGTGGAGGCTGACGGCGAGGGTAACTGGGGCGTACGCCCATCCTGGGTACCCAGCTCAGCCAGTTGGCGAATGCGCCCTGGAATGCCCACCGTCGAGACGGTCATACCCCGCTGGCCGATGCCTACCTCTTGGTTGAGACATTGGATGGCCTGGACCACTGCCTGGGTGTTGAGCAAAGGCTCGCCCATGCCCATGAACACCAGGTTGCTGACGCGATCGCCAAAATCTGCTTGAACGGTCAACACCTGATCGACAATTTCAGCAGCGGTGAGGTTGCGCTGGAAGCCGCCCTTGCCCGTGGCACAAAAATCGCAGGCCATGGGACAGCCCACCTGGGACGAGACACAGACCGTCAGGCGCTTGGTCGAGGGCATGCCCACGGTTTCGATGATGTGGCCATCCCTGAGCCGCAGCAAAAATTTGACCGTGCCATCGGCGGCGACGGAGCGGAAGTGAACCTGGGATCGCCCAACCTCCAACTGCCCCGTTTGCTCTTGCTCGGCCATCTGCGATCGCCAGCGCTGGGGAAACACCGTGATCTCGGCCAAACTGCGCGCCTGACGCTCATAGAGCCACTGGTGGAGCTGCTTACCGCGATAGGCGGGCTGACCCTGCTCCTGGATCCAAGCCGTCAACTCCGCCAGGGAACGACCGATTAGGGGGCGATCGGCGGTTGGGGATGGTTCAGCATCGGATTCGGTCGCTTCATCCAGGACCAGATCGGCTCCGGCGGTATTGGTTACGGCGGTATTGGTTACGGCGGTATTTGCTTCGGCGATATTTGCTTCGGCAGCAGCGGCATCGGTCACAGCGGAAATCATAGTCGGTTTGGGCATGGAGCCCTGGGGTGAAGCGTTAACCTCCATCCTAAGCGCTATTGCCAGCCCGCGTGGGCTCAAAGGGGGAATCTTAAGGAATCACCAGACCAGGGGGCGGGGTTTAGCCGAGCTGCTGCCGATGGCCCAGGCCGGAGTCGGGCCGGGGCCGGGATCGATCACCCGATCGCCCCCTAGATCGCGTATTGGGTCGCGCACGGGGGGCCGGAGGGAGGTCGAGGAGCGGTCGATCAAGCCGAATCGGTGGGGCCGAGGGTGAAGCAGGCCGCCGAGGGTGAAGTACCGCTGCTGGAGAGCGCTGTGACTGTGGCTGCGACTGTGGCTGCGACCGTGGCTGTGTCCGTGGCTGTGTCCGTGTCTGGACATGCATCTGAGCCTGGGACCGGGGCTCTTGCCGTCCCTCAAAAGCCCGTTCGCCCAGGGGACTATCCCCCGCAAATCGTTTAGTGGCGGCTCGTCCCGCCGGTCGGCCCAACGCTGCCGATGCTTGGGCGGGATAGCGCAGCAGGCGATGGCGCTGACGCAGCCAGCGAATCACCAGGGCTCCGCCAGCGGTCAACAGCCCCAGGGCAAAAAGAGAACCGCGATCGCCCACACCCCCAATCACCATATCCGCCGCCCCCACCGTCAAAATGAAGCTGGCTAAGGAATCTTTGTGAACAGACCTGCGTGCCATAGGCCCTCCCAGGGCGACGGTCTCGGTTTTCATCAACGGCCAGGTTTTCATCAACGGCCAGGTTTTCATCAGCGGCCCGGTTCGCACCAACGGCCCGGTTCGCACCAACGGCCCGGTTCACGCCAACAGCCTGGCCCAGCCAACCAGCCTAGGTCAGCCCCAGCCAGCTCAGCAGTCCCCGTCCTGTGAAATACTCTATAGCCACGATAGTGGCAAAGCCGACCATGGCAGCCCGACCGTTCAGCCGCTCGGCATATTCATGGAAGCCATATTTGGGCTGGTTGACCGCAGGAATCGTCGAGGGAGTTGGTTTAGCCATAGGGGCAAAGGCAAAGGGGATGAACGCGGGGAGCGGAACGGGCCTTAACGATCAGGCTTTAACAATATAGCGTTTCCCGTAACGGCAGTAGAATTGCCGAGGCTGGGGGCGTTCGCTCCCGGACAAAGGCAGAACCAGCCACTAAATTGTAATTATTCACTTGTAATGATTTCCCGTGGCGACGGTGCCCGTCCCAGGGCTGAGTTCTGAGGGGACAAGCCACGGCAAGCGTTCCAGGGAGATGGGTCACAGCAGTGTGATTCGGGCTGCTCCATGTGTTTTTTCTGACCTGATCCGCTTCAGCATCTATTCTATCGCCCCAGAGATGACCGTCATGAACATTGGCATTCCCAAAGAAATTAAAGATCAAGAACAGCGGGTCGGCCTCTTGCCCAGCGCTGTCCGTGCCCTCACAGACCAGGGACACCGGGTGGTCGTCGAATCCCAGGCCGGGCTCGGGGCGGGCTATGACGATCAAGCCTATCGCCAGGCCGGTGCTGAAATCGCCACCGCTGCCATCGCCTGGTCCCAGGATCTGGTCATCAAGGTCAAAGAGCCCCTCGCCGCCGAATATCCTTACCTGCGCAAAGGGCTGCTGCTGTTCACCTACCTGCACCTGGCAGCCAATCTGCCGCTGACCGAAGCCTTGATCGAGAGTGGCACCAGCGCGATCGCCTATGAATGTGTGGAATCGCGCGATCGCCGCTTCCCCCTGCTCACCCCCATGAGCATCATCGCCGGCCGGCTCTCGGTGCAGTTCGGAGCCCATTTCCTAGAGCGACCCCAGGGCGGCAGCGGCGTTCTCCTTGGCGGCGTCCCCGGCGTGCGCTCCGGGCGAGTCACCATCCTGGGCGGCGGCATCGTCGGCACTGAAGCGGCAAAAATGGCTATCGGCCTGGGAGCCCAAGTGCAGATCATCGACATCAACGTGGAGCGCCTGGGTGAGCTAGAAGCTCTGTTTGGCTCCCGCGTCGAACTGCTCCACAGCAGCGCCACCCAAATCGAAGCCGTGGTCCCCCAGGCCGATTTATTAATCGGGGCTGTCCTGATTCCGGGCCGTCGTCCCCCCACCCTCGTCAACCGAGCCCTCGTCAGTCAAATGCGCCCCGGCTCCGTCATCGTCGATGTGGCTGTTGATCAAGGCGGCTGCATCGAAACCATCCACAGCACCAGCCATACCTCACCGACCTACATTGAAGCGGGCGTGCTCCACTATGGCGTCCCCAACATGCCCGGAGCCGTTCCCCGCACCGCAGCCCAGGCCCTCAACAACAGCACCTTGCCCTATGTGCTCCAGCTTGCGAAGCAGGGCATGGCGGCCTTAGACAACAATGTCGATCTCGCCAAGGGGCTCAATGTCCACCACCATGAGCTGGTCCACCCGGCCCTGCGCCAGGCTCTGCCCCAGTTCAGCGCCGTGGTGGCCTAGTAGACTTGGGCTGCAAGTTTGACTGCCCTCGCCCCACCACCCCTAGAGCCCACAAAACAGAGCCCCAATACGGGGCTCTGAAGTCGTTCAGTCCTGCCCAGCTCAAGCCTTCCTGGCTTCCGGGAACTGCTCAATATTCGCGGTGCCATAGAACACCAGCTTCGAGCCCCGGATGCGAATTTTGTCCACCCGCAGTTGGGTGCCATCTAGGGCGAACTTGTCCAGGTTCATCAGACCATTGACATGGGCAATCATCGCCTGGGCCACCGACTGGGACTCCCCATCGCCGCCGTAGGTGACATCAACAAACTGAATCCTGCGCCGATCTTCTACATCAATGCCCGCTTCAATGCTGAGCTGCAAAGGCTCGGGCTGGTCGCCGACCAACACCCTGGACTCCAGCTTGAGCTTGCGGTTCGCCTGGACGGCCATGGTGGTTTGCTGGAACTTCATGGGCTTGCCCTGATATTCGATCAGCTCCAGCTTCCCTACCACGAAGGGCGTGTTAAATGAAGTCGTCAGGTCTTCCTCGGTCAGCACCACCCGCATGGTTGCTTCCACGGCCCGCCGCAGGGTGACTTGACCTTTAAAAATTGCACCAAAATCAATTGAGATGGCCTGGAGATAGAGCTCCATCACCTCAATGCGCAGACCGTTGTACATCCGCAGGCCTGTGCCGACCAGGTCAAAGCCATCGATGCTGCCCTGCAACAGCTTGGCGATCGGCTCGGCCCGAACCGCTGCCTCCAGGCTCTCGGTCTGCTTAAACAAAGCTGCGATCGCAGCGGTTACCGCCTTGCTGATAACCTGATCGCCGCCCTGTCCCATGGATGGGAAGCCACCAAACACACTCACTGCCTCGCTGCTGCGTATGTTGCACAATGAAGAACGACGAGCGATCGCGCTCCTTGAGGCACAAGCTTTACGGCTTGATCCTATCCCAAAGCGCTACCGACCGACATAAAGAAAGCTGACTCTCCCCATTAGGGTAGCGCCATGGCCCCACTGAGCGCTCCTAGGAACCGTCTCTCCCCTCGTCAGCAGCCACCAGGGCTTACTCCAAAGAATGTAGTTAGGACTAACTTAAAATTCTAGTTTTTAAAAGTTAAAATATTGCAAATACAACCCATGTCTACTCGATTCCGCAAAAGCATCAAAAATCAAAGATAAATCTATGACCATCTAAGGTAAACAACAGCAGTTTTTGAATTGAGGAAATAAATGCGGAGAAAATGATTTCTCCTTATATCAGTTGTTTCAGAAAGTCCTTGTTTGCTCTGAGCTGAACTTCTTTTATAAAAGCTACCTTAGGTTCGTCACTGCTGAGACTTCCTGACTTCTCCCATGCCTAACTTCGAAGCAAGTAACGGTTTTGCTGCGCCAATATCTCCCCAAGCCAGCAATGCAGCAACGGCAAATCCCTATGGTTTAGACACCCATGGCTTAGCTCGCCCAGCGGGCCTGGGAGGGGCGATCGCATTCCAGCCTGACAGCGTCAGCCCAGAGTCGATCGGGGGAGAACATAGCAGCGCCACAATTGCCCTAGACCTTGCCACCCAGGGGGCCTACGATGCCCTCATCCGGTTCTCCCAGGGCGATCGCTTCGCGGAACAGATGTCGCTGGCCTTTGGAGCAGGCTTTGATCTCGCCAGCAGCTCACAGTTTTTTCAAGCCCTCCAAGCCCAGGGAGCCATCGCCCTTCCTAAGATTGAACTCGTGGAAGGAGATGCCCTCAACCAAGCCTACGGCGTCTACGCCCAAAGGACCGATACCGTCTATTTGTCGAGGCAGTTTCTCACCCATGGCGCCGCCTCAGAACAGGTCAAAGTGCTGCTTGAGGAAATCGGCCACAGCCTAGATGTTCGCACTAATTCCCAGGATGCGGCAGGGGATGAGGGGGATATCTTTTCCCGCATTGTTTTAGGGGAAGAGATTGCTGCGCTAGAGCTTGCACAGCTCAAGGCTGAAGATGACAGCGCAATCCTGCACATCAATGGGCAGATTCTGGCGGTCGAAATGAATGGAACGCTGCCTGCGGTTGGCGTCACCAGCGGCGCTAGCGTCTCGGAAGCCCTGTTCAATGGGCGAATTTACCAAACGGTTCGCGGTACCGACAGCCTCATCTATAGCCGTTCTTCGGGCGATCGCCTCACCTGGACAAGCTGGCAGCAGTTTGGCGGCACAACACCGGATAGCCCAGAGCTTCAGGTCTTTAACAACCGCCTTTACCAGAGCGTTCGCGGCATCGATAACTTAATCTACCTACGCTCCAGTGCCGATGGCCAAACCTGGACCGCCTGGCAGCAGTTTGGCGGGGCGACGCTCGATCGACCCGCCCTAGCGGTGTTCAACAATCAGCTTCACCAGACGGTGCGTGGAACAGACAATCGGCTTTATTGGCGAAGCAGCAGCAATGGCGAGGTCTGGGCAGGGTGGCAAGGCTTGGATGGTCTGACGCTGCTGGGCAGCCCCCAGCTCACCAACGCCCATGGTTACCTAACGGTGTCTGCCCTTGGGAGTGACAATCAACTGCATTATCGCTATTCCAGTAATGGCGTGACCTGGACCCCTTGGAACGCTGCGCCCCCGGCCATCCCTGCGGCTCCAGCGCCAGACTCAGACTCGGGCTTTAACATTGAATTTGACTATCGTTTTGATACCAATGGCTGGTTTACCCCGGAGCGTCGCGCCGCTCTCGAAGCCGCTGCCGACGTTTGGGAGGAGATTATCTTAGACGACTTTGCCACGACCCCCGTCGGTACAAGAATCCCCTTTGTGATGAATCCCCAAACGAACGCTGATGTGGATTTCATCGCAGATCGCGAGATTGATGATCTCCTGATCTTTGTCGGGGCTCGCTCCTTTAATGGCAGCACCCTGGGCGTGGCTGGTCCCTCTGGCTACGTGGGAGGTGATCCCCGGTACACGGGCAATGATTTTGAGCCCAGGGCCGGTTCGATTGCCTTTAGTAACAGCGCGAACTGGTTCTTTGATGCCACCCCCGGCACCAGCAACGACATTCCCACCAATCGACCGGACTTCATTTCCACCGCCGTCCATGAGATCGGCCATGTGCTGGGCTTTAGCCGCTTCCTCAATGCTTTCTCCCGCCACGTTGACGCTGCAGGCAACTTTGCCGGTCCCAATGCCAGAGCCCGCAATGGTGGCAATCCCATTCCCCTGAATGGCTCCCATATCCAGGATGGCTATGAATTTGGGGGGTCGGGCGAATCGGTCTTGGACCCGATTAGCTTCACCGGAACCCGGCAGTTGCCCACCGTGCTAGATATTGCCATCTTTGACGACATTGGTTACGGGGTGAATTACAGCCGGGCCAGTCAAAATCGTTCCTCTCGAAGCTCGGGCTCGATCATCGGCACGGGGCTAAACGATAGGCTTGCGAATCCTGACGATTTGCTGCCCAGCCATTGCCAATGCGCGAGCTGTTGCAGGGCGGCGCGCGGTCTCAATCAACTGGGCGATGGCAGCTTGGCAGCGCTGATTGCCGCTTAACTGGTTACTGAACTGGGCAAGCCGCTAAGGCAGATGGCTTTTAGAATAGGAAGGCTCAGCTTCGTCCCGGATCTTTGGGTGCGGAGCGGAGCTTCCCCCTTGTCACTCCCCCCTTCTCACTCCTCAGGATGAGTCAACGCTAAACCATGAGTTCATCTACTGTTCAGCCTGCTGCCCCCACCGATCGCATTCTCATTTTTGACACCACCCTACGCGATGGCGAGCAGTCACCGGGGGCCAGCCTGAACCTAGATGAGAAACTGGCGATCGCCAAACAACTGGCCAGGCTCCGGGTGGACATCATCGAAGCGGGTTTCCCCTTCGCCAGCCCCGGCGACTTTGAGGCGGTGCAGCGCATTGCTGAGGCGGTGGGCACGGTCGAGGGGCCGACGATCTGCGGGTTAGCCAGGGCCTCCAAGGCGGATATTAAGGCCGCCGCCGATGCGATCGCCCCCGCCGCCAAGGGCCGCATCCACACCTTCATTGCCAGCTCAGATATTCACCTGGAATACAAGCTGAAGAAAACGCGGGCCGAGGTTTTGGAAATTGCACCGGAGATGGTGGCCTATGCCAAGTCCTTTACCGATGATGTGGAGTTTTCGCCGGAGGATGCGGGGCGATCGGACCCAGAGTTTTTGTATCCGCTGTTGGAAGCGGCGATCGCAGCTGGAGCCACCACGGTCAACATCCCTGATACCGTTGGCTTTACAACCCCGGCGGAATTTGGCAAGCTGATTCGCGGCATTAAGGAAAACGTCAGCAATATCGACCAGGCGATCATTTCGGTCCATGGACACAACGACCTGGGCCTGGCCGTGGCCAACTTCCTCTCGGCAGTGGAGAACGGGGCGCGCCAACTGGAATGCACGATCAACGGCATTGGTGAGCGAGCCGGAAACGCGGCCCTAGAAGAGCTGGTCATGGCGATGTACGTGCGCCGCAGCTACTACAACCCGTTCCTGGGTCGTCCAGCGGAGTCGGAAGCGCCCCTGACCAATATCAACACCCAGGAGATTTACAAGACCTCTCGGCTGGTGTCAAACCTGACGGGGATGTCGGTACAACCGAACAAGGCGATCGTCGGTAGCAATGCCTTCGCCCATGAGTCGGGCATTCACCAAGACGGAATGCTGAAGAACAAGCGCACCTACGAAATCATGGATGCGGAGACCATTGGCCTGACCACCAACCGCATCACCCTGGGCAAGCTCTCGGGCCGCAATGCCTTCCGCTCTCGCCTGACGGAGCTGGGTTATGAGCTGGGCGATGAGGAGCTGAACAAGGCTTTTGTCCGCTTCAAGGATGTGGCGGATAAGAAGCGCGATGTGACCGATCGCGACTTGGAGGCGATCGTCCAGGATGAGACTCGCCAGGCAGAAGAGTTGTACAAGCTACTCCATGTCCAGGTCTCTAGTGGCACCAATGCCAAACCCACAGCAACCGTTGTCTTGCAAACCGTTGATGGGGTGGAGTTGATGGATGCGGCGATCGGCACGGGGCCGGTGGATGCGGTCTACCGGGCGATCAATCGGGTGGTGAAGGTGCCCAATGAGCTGATTGAATTTTCGGTCAAGTCGGTCACGGAGGGCATTGATGCCATGGGCGAAGTGACGATTCGGGTGCGTCACGAGGATCGGATTTTCTCGGGCCATTCCGCCAATACGGACATCATCGTCGCTTCGACCCAGGCCTATTTGAATGCCTTAAATCGGCTTTCGACGATGATTCAGGGCGGCCAGCGGCCTCTGCATCCCCAGCGGGAGGCGGCGGCGCGGGAGGCGGCCAGCGTTTAGGGCGGGGATTGTTAGGGTGCGATCGCCTAGGGTGCCGTTTCTAAGCGGTTTCACCGTCGCGATCGCGCCCCGAGCGGCCTTTCGAGAACGGCCTGAGCAAGCATTTATAATAATCGGGTGCA
>JAAUQQ010000068.1 GCA_012032745.1 Synechococcales cyanobacterium RM1_1_8 | reverse complement strand
CTACGCGCACACCAGCTTCTTCACGTCGAGCCCGCCGAGGCGCTGGCCGACCACCTGGTGGCCCACGCGCCACCGGGCACCAGCCACGCCTACTTCGTCTCCGGCGGCTCCGAGGCCATGGAGGCGGCGCTGAAGATGGCGCGCCAGTACTTCGTCGAGATCGGCCAGCCGCAGCGCCGCCACTTCATCGCCCGCCACTTCATCGCCCGTCACGCCGCCCGCTGGCGGCAACGCTGAAAATGCCAATGAACCCCGCGTCCTAGTGGCAGAGGTCGAGGTTGCCGGGGTAGCGGGCAACCCCGAGGAAGATCTCCTGCTCGATGCCGTCTATGGAGCCATCCAAACCCGGCCCGGCCAGCCCACCACCAGCACTCAACTCCAGGCAGACCTAAATGCCATCTTTGCAACGGGCTACTTCAAAAACGTCAACTTCCGCCCCGAGGACACTCCCCTGGGGGTGCGGGTGGTCTTCTTGGTGGATCCCAATCCGCTCCTGACCCAGGTCCAAGCCCTCGACACCCAAGTGCTGCCCAAGGAAGTCATCGATCAAGCCTTCGCCGATCAGTACGGACAGACCCTCAATCTCAAAGATCTCCAAAACGGCGTCCAGCGCATCAACACCTGGTACCAGGACAATGGCTATGTATTGGCCCAGGTCGTGGATGCCACTCAGGTCTCCGATGATGGCATTGTCAACTTGGTGATTGCAGAGGGCATTGTGGACAGCGTCACGGTGCGCTTCCTCGATGCCGAGGGCAACCCCCCAGAGGCTGGCCAAGACCCGATTCGGGGCCGCACTAAGGACTACATTGTGACGCGGGAATTCTCCCTCAAGCCGGGAGATGTCTTCCGTCGCAGCCAGGCCGAGCGAGATCTCCAGCGGGTCTTTGGTCTGGGCATTTTTGAAGATGTGCGCCTCTCCCTCGATCCTTCTCCAGAGGATCCGCGCAAGGTTGTGGTCGTGGCCAATGTGATTGAAGCCCGCACTGGGTCGATCGGAGCCAGCGGCGGCGTCAGCTCCGCCAGCGGCCTATTTGGCTCCTTCAGCGTCGGCCAGGAAAACTTCCGGGGTCGCAACCAGAAGCTGCGCAGCGAGGTCACCCTGGGCCAGAGAGATTTTCTGTTTGATCTAAGCTTTACCGATCCTTGGATTAAGGGGGATCCCTATCGAACCTCCTACACGGCGGATGTCTTCCGTCGCCGTTCGATTTCCCTTAATTATTCCGGGGGCGATCGCGATGTCGATCTACCCAACGGCGACACCCCCCGCATCCTGCGCCTGGGCGGGGGCCTGCGCTTTTCCCGCCCCCTCTCCAAGAACGTGTTTGAGCCCGCGATTTGGAATGCCTCCGCTGGGCTCCAATACCAGCGCATTTCGATTCGCGACAGCGATGGCGATCGCCAAAGCCAGGATGAGTTTGGCAATGACCTGACCTTCAGCGGCGAGAGCGATGACCTGATTTTGTTGCAGTTGGGGGCCGCGCGCGATCGCCGCAACGATCGCCTCCAGCCCACCCAAGGCAGCATCACCCGTTTCAACATGGACCAATCGGTTCCCATCGGCAACGGCAGCATCCTGCTCAATCGCCTGCGGGTCAACCACAGCCAATTTTTTCCCGTCAATTTCCTGCGATTCACCGAAGGCTGTCGCAAAGCCGAGCGCAGCGTAGCAGATTGCCCCCAAACCCTAGCTTTCAATGTCCAAGCGGGGACCGTCCTAGGAGATCTGCCGCCCTACGAAGCCTTCTCCATCGGCGGCAGCAACTCAGTGCGCGGCTACGGCGAAGGGGAAGTGGGCAGCGGTCGCAGCTTCCTCCAAGCCACTGCTGAATATCGTTTCCCGGTGTTTTCCTTTGTGGGCGGGGCGCTGTTTGCGGATTTTGGCACCGACCTAGGCTCGGGCGATAGCGTGCCTGGGGATCCTGCGGGTATCCGCGAAAAGCCTGGCACAGGCTATGGCATCGGTCTGGGAGTCCGGGTCCAGTCTCCCCTCGGTCCCATTCGGGCGGATTACACCGTGATTTCGGATGATGGGGATAGCCGCTTCCAGTTTGGGATTGGCCAGCGCTTCTAGGACAGCTGTGACATACTCCCGACGCCGACCGCTTAGGCGGTACGGCGCGGGCTTCTCCTCCGAGTTGCCCCAGATTCGCGTTTTATACTAAAACGATGGCAGCCGCCGACAGCAGGATGAACCTGTCGGCGGCTGGTTTTTCTGGGGGGCTGTTAGAAGCTCCCGCTGGGCGCTCAGGAATGGGCCTTCCGCCCGTTTGGGTATTGCCCTAGCCCCAACTATCGATAAGCAAGGGTAATATTTTATACTCTAAAACAAGAAAATTCTGATTCAGCCTCAGTGAGAAGTCTTGTACATTAAAGGCAATTCACAAAAGTGAAAAAATCGCCCAGCTCTTCTAAAGCCCCCAGAGCTGGGCGAATCACCTGCAAGGACAGTTAGCTCATCAACGGCTCTACCCTGTTCGGCAATGCCTGGCACAGTAGGGGGTTGAGTTGCTTTCCTCTTGGCTGTGCTTATTATGTCTCTCCCCCCAGGGAGTCACTATGGCGCAACTACGCATCTTGTTCAATTGGCTGTTTGTCAAGAGTCGTTGATTTACTGAAGCGGCCATTTTTCCAGAGAAGGATAGTTTTTCCTGGGAAGGAGCGTTCGCGCTCCGCCCCAATTTGCTCTTCAATCCGCATTGCAGCAAAAACCCTTTACCATCGTCGCTGCCCAGTCGCCGCTCCCCCGAACAGGCTTCACACCCTCCGTCTTCACACCTTCCATCTTCACACCTTCCATAAAACCAACGCAAAACCCCCACCGCCGACTGCTTGGCGATGGGGGTTCGTGTTTCTGTTTTGCGCTTGGGGCTTGCGCTCAAAAAAGCTCAGTTGAAAGAATCGCCCGGTCCCTCTAAAGCCCCCGGAACCGAGCGAATCACCTGCAAGGACAGTTAGCTCGCGGAACAGACTTGACAGGGGGTTAACCACTGCCGCCGCTGCACCGTTCGCTTTCCTCTTGGCTGAGCCTATTGTGCCCGGTCTGTCCAAGGCATTTCCGGGCGCATCCACCCATTTCGAGATCGACAATCGTCAGGGTTTGCGTATATTCACACCCCGGAGCGACTGGCCTGGGTCAGTTCAATCAAAGCATCCAGGATGGCGATCGCGATCGCGCTCCCCCCCCGCTCCCCCTCGACCATAATCCAGGGAATCGCCGTAGCCTTGAGCCGCTCCTTGGTGGCCGCTGCTGCTCCCCAGCCGGGCGGCGTAGCCACCACCAGGGCAGGCAGCACCTGCTTGAGCTCAATCAAACCCACCAAGGCCTCCAGGGCATCAACAGACTCCCCCACCACATACAGGCCCCTGGGACAGCGTTGAACCAGGGCCTCCATGCCGCGCACCACCCCCGGCTGTTGCCAGTGGGGGCGAGCCAGGGCCGCCGCTGCACAGTACAGCGGATTGGCAAAGCTTCTGGGCAGGCTCTGGCCCAAGGCTGACTGAATGGCGATGCTATCGACCACCACTGGGCAGCGGGCCGCCAAGGCGGCAGCCCCCGCCCCCAGGACCGCGCGGGAGATCTGGAGCTGGGTCAGCAGGGCTGGGTCTCCTGTGGCATAGACCACGCGGCGGACAACTTCGTAAACCGCTGGGGGAACTTCAGTTTCGGGCCTCAGGCGGTGGTCCAATACGGCCAGGTCGCGGGCCATGCGGGGGTGCCAGTCCATGGGAAATAGAGGTGATGGGGGAGTATGAGGTGGGCAGGGGCGGGGTTCGGGGGGAGATGGGGAGTGGGGTGGCTGGGTGATGGGCAAAGAGATTGGTCCTTGGCCCCTGGGGGTGTTTGCCCTCCAGCATCGATTTGTTAGAAGACAGGACGATTTAGCCTCAGACAAGCTAAATTGTCTGTGCTTGTTTTTAAGCCTGCTTTTCGATTCGAGGGAATTCCGCCATGGATCTGTTTGCGCCACTCACGTCATTGGTTTTTGTGGCAATTGCTTATATTGCCGGTTCGGTCAAGATTATCAATGAAGGCGAGGCAGCCCTGGTGGAGCGCTTTGGCCGCTACCAGCGAACTTTAGCACCTGGCCTCAACTTCACCTTGCCCATTGTCGATACGATCGTCATTGATACGACCCGAGAACAGGTGTTCGATGTGCCTCCCCAGGATGCGGTCACGCGGGATGGCGTTTCTCTCAAGGCTGATGCCGTGGTCTTTTGGGAGATTAAGGATCTCTATAAGGTTCACTACAACGTCGATGATGTCAAAGAGGCGATCGAAAACTTTGTACTGACCAACCTGCGGACGGCGGTGAGTCAAATGTCGCTGATGGAGGTGTTGAGCGCCCGGTCTGACCTCAACAACAGCTTGCTGGCGGAGCTGAATGAAGTGACCGATGATTGGGGGGTGAACATTCGCCGGGTGGATGTGAAGGATATCGATCCCAGTGAGAGCGTCATCAGAAGTATGGAGCAGCGCCGCGTTGCGGAAGATACGAAGGCCTCGGCCATTTTGGAGGCCCAGGGTAAGAAGCAGGCGGCGATCGAAGAGGCCGAGAGCCGTAAGGTTGCAGCAATTTATGAAGCAGAGGGCATCCGCGATGCGGTCCAGCGCATTGCTGAGGCGGTGCAGTCGGACCCCCAACAGGCCGATGCTCTGAAGGAAGTGATTCGGTATTTGATTGCCCAGCGCTATGTGGCGGCGAGCGAGAAGATTGGGGAGAGCAATAACTCCAAAGTTATCTTTATGGACCCCCATAACCTGACGGATGCCTTGGATAGTCTGATTGCGGGCGAGACTTCCACCCTGCCCGGCGGTGGCGGCAACCCTAATAATTGAGGCCTGAGGATGGCTCAAGATTCTAGGGTCGCTCCCCATTACTGGCTGATGAAGTCGGAGCCCGATGTCTATAGCATTGCGGATCTGGCGGCGAACCCGAGGGAGATTTGGGACGGGGTGCGCAATTACCAGGCTCGGAATTTCCTCAAGTCTATGGCTTTGGGCGATCTGGCATTTTTCTACCACTCCAATACGAAGCCACCGGGGATTGTGGGGTTGATGGCGATCGCCGAAACCTTGGTCGTCGATCCCAGCCAGTTTGAGGCAAGCAACAAATACTACGATCCCAAATCTAGCCCTGAAAACCCACGCTGGCATACGGTGGCCGTTAGCTATCGGGAGACGTTTAGCAGCATGATCACCCTGGACCAGCTCAAGGCGGCCTTTACGCCGGAGGAGCTGGGGGTGGTGAAGCGGGGCAATCGCCTCTCGGTGATACCGGTGGCAGCCTCTACGGCCCAGCGGTTATTGGAGATGGCGGGGGTGACGCGGGGGATTGGGGAGTGAGGCCGATCGGGCTAAGTCAATCCATCCGAGGTCGGGGGCGATCTAGATGGGTCAGAGGGGTCAGATTTTGTGTAAATCTCGGTTTCGGGCAGGAGAAGTCAGGAGTTTCAGGCTGGACTAAGGCACGTTCGTGAACAATCCCGATTTTGACAGACAGTCGGCGGAGAGGAGAAGCATCTCCTGGCTGTTGTATACCGAACACTGGGTCTGGAGGGCCGGATCGGCCAGGGCCATGGGCTGGGAGGTTTGAAACGCCTGGAGGGCTCGATCTGTCTCAGGTTGAAATTGCAACAGCCAATCATTGTCCTGGATTGCGGCCAAGTCAAAGGATTTTTGATCTAGCAACAGATGGGTGATGCCCTGGTCGCGAATCAACTGCTGCATGGGGGCCAGGTCCGGCGCATACAGGGCTGCGATCAGCTGCTGGATCCGCTGGCGTAGGGGACGGTAATAGCCCAGGTGGTAGGGAATGCTGTGTTCGCGACTCACCCAGGCAGAGCGAGCTGCAAAGGTGCCCATGCCATCGGTGGCGCGGGAGAGGGAAGCCACAACGATGTCCTTAGGCTGCTGGGCCAGGAATTGGTAGAGCGATTGGTAGGCGGCGGGGGTGCTGACATAGCCCGTCGCCAGGAAATGTTTGAGGCTGAGGGGGTAGAGCAACAGAATCACCATCAACAGGCCAGCGGCCAAACCAGCGACGATCGCCCGCCACCAGCGACGACTGCGGTTGAACCCCAGGGCAATCCAACCGGCCAGGCTGTGGATCCAAGCGGTGATGGCGATCGCCGCACCCACCGCCAGCACAATGCGCAGGCTGTGCTGCACATAGCGGCTCGGCAAGTGCAGCCGAAACAGCAGGGCATGGGCGATGAAAAACATGGCGATGGAGGCCAGGGTGAGCTGGATCAAGCTGCTCAGGTGGCGGCTGTGGGCCAGCAGGGGTAGGCGGGGCTGCTGTTCTCCGGGGCGAGGGCGGCAAAAATAGGGCAGCAGCAGGGCCAGGGCCAGGGTAGCGGGGGTAAACAGCCGACGGTGGAGGATGCCGCTGCGTCCCCTAAACCAGTATTGCCACCAATTGTCGCTGAAAAAGCTAGAGCGTCCCTTCGGCCAAAACTCTGGCAGGCTCAGGGCTTCGGCCTTGGTAATCGTAGGGCCGTAGGCGGAGCTTTGCAGGGCGTAGATGATCAATATGGCCAAGGCGGTGGCGATCGCCACCAGGGACCAGCGCCGCTGGGCGCGATCGGCCCAGACCAGCTTCGGGAAGCGTCCCCATCGACTACTCCCATCCTCCTCTGCCTCCCAGCTTCCAGCCGACCCCCAGCGCAGCAGCCGCAGCACCAACACCCCCAGGGACAGCAACAGCGTCTGGGGATAGAACAGTCCCTGGAACAACAGCACCCCCAGACAGGGCAGCAGAGCTCCCCGCACCAGGTAAAACAAAAACGCCAGCAGCAGCGGATAGATGAAGGCTCGGGGCGTTGCTGAGGCAACATCAGAGTCGATCCAGAGGGCTTGATTCAGCAGGACCGTACTGAGAAAGGCTGCAAAAGGCACCGGCAGCAGGGCCAGGGTCAATCGAAAGCAGTAGAGCGTGATCCCCAGGGTGATCGGCAGAGGCAGTAGTTTATTGAAGCTGAGGGGATCGAGGCCCAGCATGGCAGCTCCCTGGTAGAGCAGGCGATAGCCCCAGGGGGCAACGGATTGGAAATAGTCGGCAATCAGATCCTTGGGAAACAGCTCGGGATCTAAAAAACGCTGCATCCAGAACACATGCTGGCGGGCATCGTCCTGAATGGTGAAGGGATCCGCCCAGGCACGATGTACCGCCAAGCCGCTGTATAGCACCGCCAACGCACCGCTCAGGGCCAGCCAGGCCCAGATGGTGGCGGGGGCTGGGTTGGGCTGGGTCAGGCCAGATGGGCGAGGCAAAGATAGGCGGGCCAAAGACAGGCGAGGCAGATGCAGGCGAGTTCCCATTGAGCTTTCCCTTCAAGGCTGCGGTGGAGCAAGCGCCAGTTGGACCGGCAAGGCCAAGTCTGGGCAGGGCAACTTTGTTGGAATCGTCTTGCCGGGCTGAAATCAGCTTGCCGGGCAGGGGGCTGGCAAGACCGTTGCTTGGCAAGACCGTTGCTTGGCAAGACCGTTGCTTTGACATTTTCTGCTGGTTGTATCGCTTTGCCAAGCCTGGGCAGCGCTGCTGACCCTGGAAACTGGTTTTGAACAGGAGTGCTGGAAAGGGGCGATCGCCAATTTCAGCGCTAATCCCAGGGCCAATTTCAGGGCCAATCCCAGCGCCAATCCCAGCGCCAATCCCAGCGCCCATCTTCCCCAGCCGATCGCGCTGTGCCCCCAGCGCTGCTAGCCCTTGGTGGAATAGGACTTTCCCTCAGCCATGGCTCCCTGTTTGGCCCGCAGTATTTGGCGGGACTCATAGAGCGCCTCCCAACTGAGTCGCGCCGTATATTTCATCGGCTCTATGTCATTGGCAGCTTCAATGGTTCTCAACTGTGTCATCACTTGTTCGACTGCACGGGCAATCTCATGGAGCTCATCGCGGGTGATCTCAACTCTGGACATACTTAAGCTTTTAGTGGGTAGATAGGATGCACCCGCCTCTGCCCCATTATTCTCTAAAGAAAGAAAATTCAAGGTTCAAGCTAGCTAACCTTGCCATCTTTGGGCAAGGTCGCTCGTGAGCGATGTCACCGTAGGTTCTGGGGGCATGGGTCAGGTCACCATCAGTCCGGTCACTGTACGTTGACGGCAATCTGGTGTTTACGGCTATCTGGCGGCGATCGCCCCCCAGTCAGCGGGGCTATAAAAAGATAGTCCAATTTACTTAAAACTAAAGTGAGGTGACAGTCCCCAGGGGCACGGTCCCCAGGGGCACGGTCCCCAGGCTCACAAGACTCAGACTCACAAGACCCAGACTCACAAGACCCAGACTCACAAGACCCAGTCAGCCAGCCCGAGAACCCAGCTCCCAGCCTGGAGCTGGCTCCCATTGCTCCACCGTAAGCTGTGCCTGAGTTCGACAAATCCTGCCTGGCTTGCCTAGGAATGAATTCCCAGGCTCAGAGCGGATGTCGGCTAAAGCCGACTCCGACCCAGTAGCGGCGGGGGTTTTAGCCCGCTTTAGCGGGCATGAGTTCTTAGCCTTGGGATTCATCCCTAGGCGGCTGGGCGCAGGATTTTGCGAGCTGTCGAACTCAGGTTAAGCTGTGCCTCGGCTGTAGCCTATCCTGCCTGGATCAAGCTCTCGGTGCGGGCTTCGAAGTGGGCCTCCCGCAGTGCCCGTACAGCGCTGTCTGGATCCTGGACGCGGAACTGGGAGCCAAAGCGAACGAGCTGGCGCTGACTGCCCGCTTGGATGATAGCGACGACGGGAACCTTGTTATCTTCTTTCTCGGGGCTCTGCTGGCTTTGGAGCAGGCTCTTGAGCTTCTGCTGTTCGACGATATCCCCGGCGGCGGCGAGGGGGATGTTGACCATGACCATTTGGATGTCTTCGATTGGCTCGGCATCTTCCACAATGAACTGCACATTTTCATCGCGGCGATCGATCTTGCCCCAAACCATCAGTCGCGCATCGGGGGCGATCGCCAGTCCAATCCGCGCATAGCTTTTGGGAAACACCACCCCGGCCACCTGGCCAGACAGATCCTCCAGGGTGATGATCGCCATGGGGTCGCCGCTTTTCTTCGTGATTACTTTTTTGACCTCGGGCAGCATGACGATGGCGCTGACCGTGCCCTTGTCGATGTAGCTTTCTGCATTGGCCAGGCTGATGGGAGCCAGGACTCTAGCAGGTCTCTGGACGGATTTGAGGGGATGGTCGGAGACGTAGAAGCCCAGGAGTTCCTTCTCTAGTTTCAGCCGTTCCTGGGCTTCATATTCGCTCACCCGAGGAGCCTTGGGTGCCATTTCTAGGCCGCTGCTGGGGCTGGGTCCATCGCCGCCGCCCAGCAGGTCGAACAGGCTGCCCTGACCGCTGGCCTTGTCCTTGGCCCTGGCCTGGGCCCAGGTCAAAATCAGGGGTAAGTCCTGGGCCATCTGGTGGCGATTGGCTCCGGGCTCTAGGTCGTCCAGGGCTCCGGAATGGATCAGGGCTTCTAGGGCGCGGCTGTTGACGCTGCGGGAGTCGAGGCGATCGCACAGGTCTGCCAGGCTGCGAAATGGACCATTCTCGCTGCGCTCCGCAATAATGCTTTCCACGGCCCCCAAGCCCAGATTGCGGATAGCCCCCAAGCCAAACAGGATGTTTTTATCGATGGGAGTAAAGTCCACCGCTGAACGATTGATATTGGGCAGCTCCACTTCGATGCCCATGGCGATGCAGTTGGCAATGTAGCGCTGCACCTTGTCCTGCTGGCCGCTGTTGACCGTCAGCAGCGAGGCCATATATTCGACCGGGAAACGGGCCTTGAGGTAGGCCGTTTGGTAGGTCACATAGGCGTAGGCCGCTGAATGGGACTTGTTAAAGCAGTTCGAGGCGACTAAGCCATCAGCAATGAGAAAATTATGGTCCTGGGCCACACCAATATCGAAGACCGGCTGAATACCCAGCGATTGGCGACTGATGATCTTAACCACGGCGATAGCTCCCTAAAATGGCTTCTGCTTTTTTCTTTTTTCGCACCAAACCTAAATTCGGAAATTGATAAACCCAGTCATAGAACTTTGAAATATTCCCACGGCCATACAAGTTCCAGTAATGAACCTTACCTTTGGTATTGGCGGTCTACCTGGCACAGATCCAGGCCCCTGAGAAAGATTTCGTCAATGGGGAGCATCTCTCCGGAGTCAGTCATAAATTTGTGGTCTTTAGTTGCCCGAATTCTTGATCCATCTTCTAGCTCATACTCAAACACCTCCTGACGGCCTCGGGAATGCCACTGGGCAACGGGCTGCGTATAGACATGCCCTGATTCCGTCATGCTATAAACCTGGCATGGAATTTGCTGCTCAACAATTTTACCAATCTCCAGGGGGCCATACTCCACGGTTAGCAGCTTGGTGTCGTAGCTCAAGCAATAGGCTGCGAACAGCACCATATCGTCCCAGAGCGCCTTGGCGACCTTTTGGCTGACGCCATTTTTGGCAGCGCCTTCACAAAAAATACTCTGGTGTTTTTCCATCTCAGAGATCTTCTTTTTGCCCATGGCGCGGCGCAGCAAATCCGCTTCGCCGAGGGAGTAGCCCCCCATGTCCTGGGCAATGCGCATGATCTGTTCTTGGTAGACCATGATGCCGTAGGTTTCGGTCAGAATCGGCTCAAGAATATGGTCTGCAAAATCGATTTGCTCCCGGCCATGTTTGCGATTAATAAATTTGGGAATCAGCCCCGCATCCAGCGGCCCCGGTCGATAGAGTGCCAGGACTGAAGAAATATCTGTGACATTGGAAGGCTTGAGATCTCGCACAATCTGCTGCATCCCCGAAGATTCGAGCTGAAACACCCCTTCCAAATCGCCCCGCGCCAGGAGCTGATACACCGCTGGATCGTCCAGATCGATCGCATCTGGATCAATGCGTTCCCCCGTGGCCGCTTCGACCAGATCGCAGGTTTTTTGAATCATGGTCAGGTTTTTTAGACCCAAGAAATCCATTTTTAATAGACCCATAGCCTCCACATCTTCCATGTAGTACTGGGTGATGGGGGCACCGTCCTTGTTCAGTTGTAGCGGCACAATCTCATCCAGCGGATCCTTGGAAATCACCACCCCCGCCGCATGGACACCGAAGGATTTGTTCATGCCCTCAATGCGGATGGCCATGTCGATCCAGCGCTTGGCCTGGGGGTCTTTGTCGTAGCGATCCTTGAACTCCGGCGTGGGGGTCTCGTCGGAGATCATCACCTTGAGCTGGGTGGGCTTGCCCCGCGAGATCGGGATCATTTTGGCCATTTTGTCCGCATCGCCATAGGGAATGTCCAGCACGCGGGCGGTGTCCTTGAGCACAGCCTTGGAGGTCATGCGGTTGAAGGTGATGATCTGGGCGACGCGCTCGGTGCCGTATTTTTCGGTGACGTAGTCGATGACTTCGCCCCGGCGCTCGATGCAAAAATCGGTGTCCACATCGGGCATGGACTTGCGCTCGGGGTTCAAGAAGCGCTCGAACAGCAGGCCGTAGTGAACCGGGTCGATGTTGGTGATGCCCATGGCATAGGCGACAATGGAGCCCGCAGCGGAGCCGCGACCGGGGCCGACGGGAATGTTTTGGTCACGGGCATATTTGATGTAATCCCAGACCACCAAGAAATAGGCGGCAAAGCCCATCTTGTGCATCATGTCGATCTCATATTCCATGCGATCGCGATATACCAAACTCAGCTCATCGTAGCTATTGAGCTTAAAGCGTTCGACGATGCCATCCCGCGCCACCTTGGCCATGTAGGTCTCATTGCTGTAGCCCTCGGGAATGGGATAGTCGGGAATGCGGGGTTCGCCCAAAATGTTGTAGGTCTCGACCTTGGCGGCCACATTGACCGTATTGGCTACCGCTGCATCGATCACATCCTGGGGCAGGTGATCGCGAAACAACTGGCGCATTTCCTCAGCGGATTTGAGATACTCTGTGCCGCTGTAGCGCAGCCGCTTCTCTTCGGTAATCAGCTTGCCGGTTTGGATGCAGAGCAGGGCATCATGGGCCTCCACATCCTGGCAGGAGATGAAGTGGGAGTCGTTGGTGGCGATGATTTCAATGTCCAGCTCCCGCGCAATCCGCACTAGCTCCACGTTCACCACCCGGTCCTCCGGTGAGCCATGGTCCTGGATTTCGATGTAGTAGTCTTCGCCAAACAGATCTTTATACCAACGGGCCACTTCGCGGGCCACCTCGGGCTTGTTCTGCAAAATCGCCTGGGGAATCTCGCCGCCCAGGCAGGCGCTGGTGACGATCAGCCCCTCGTGGTACTGCGCCAGCAGGGTTTTGTCGATGCAGGGGCGGGAAAAAATGCCGCTGCCCTTCATGCCCTGGAGGTGGGAAATGGTCGTGAGCTTGACGAGGTTTTTGTAGCCTTGATCGTTTTTGGCCAGGGTGACCTGGTGGTACTTTTTGACCCGCTTGGGCGCTTCGGCGATCGCCCCGTTGATCACATACATTTCATTGCCGATGATCGGCTTGATGCCCTTGGCCTGGCAGACCTTTATCAGCTCGATCGCCCCATACATCACCCCATGGTCCGTCAGGGCGATCGCCGGCATTCCCAGGGCGATGGCCTGATCCACCAGCGGCGGCAGTTGGCTCGCCCCATCCAGCAAGCTGTAATCACTGTGAATATGGAGGCCGACAAAGGACATGGCAAATTTCTCAGGCGGGATTGCTCACAAAACGCAACATCTGCCCAGAATTGCAGCAAATGAAATCGTTCACCCCCAAATATAGCGCCTCCCAGGGCGCTGCTCCCAGGACCAACGCCTAGGAATAATCGTCCAAACAGGCCGCCAGCGCCAGCTTGACCTCCAGGGCAGAACTGGGGCGATCGCCAGCCTTCACCGCCAACAGCCGATGGATCAGCGCCCTCAACATCGGCGTTACCCCCTCCAGCTCCCCCCAAGCGCAATTCCCCCGGCCCCATTGCCCCCATCGGCCCGCTGTAGAACGACAGCGGACTGCGGCGGCTGAGCAAAAACAGCATCGTCGCCCCCACAGAGAACAGATCCGAAGCAACACAGGGGCGACCTGCCTCCTGCTCTGGCGCACTGTAGCCCTCCGCTGCAATGCAGGTGCCCATGGCCCCCGCCAGGGACTTGACCGCGCCAAAGTCCACCACCACGATCGAGCCATCGCGATACTGCCGCAGCAGATTGGCCGGTTTGATGTCTCGATGTAGGATCGCAGGCCGCTGGCTGTGGAGATGGTGGAGCACTCCGCAGACCTGCTGCATCCACTGCAAGACCTGGGCCACCGGCACCGGGCCGGTCTGCACCAGATACTGCTCCAGATTTTGGCCATGGACCAGCTCCATGATCAAATAGGAGCGATCGTCTTCTCGAAAGGAATCTAAAAATCGAGGAATGCCAGGGTGGTCCATCTGCTGCAAGACCTTGGCTTCGCGCTCGAATAGCTCCTGGGCCTTGGGCACATTGGCCATTTCAGAATTGAGCTGTTTGACCACCACCAGGCGCTGTCCCGGTTGGAGCGGATCGGCCTGGCCCGGCTGGAGTTCTCCCTCGGGCGATCGCCAAGCCAAAAACGTCGTGCCCATGCCCCCCTGGGCCAACAGCCGCAACAGTTGATATTGCCGCACCGAGCGAATCACCCGCAGCGGACGGCCACAGTGAACACAGAGCAAATTGCCCACCTGGTTGCCTGCATGGGAGCAGTTGGCCTGGGGGGGGCGGATCGACCGCTGCCTAGCCTGGTCTCCCGGCTCCCCAGCAGCGGGCTGCGAGAGATCGGTGATAATGTTGTCCGGGGCCGGGGATTGTTTTGGGGCCAGGTCTCGGGGTGGCTTTGGGGCCGGGTCTCGGGGTGGCTTTGGGGCTTGTTCTGGGGATTGGCCCAGAGGCGAGACCGGGTGCGAGACCGGGTGCGAGACCGGGTGCGAGACCTGGTGATCGTCACGCAAATAGACCTTCATCACTGGCCCCTTGGGAGCCAGTTGCAGCGTGGCATCATCTGGCAAAATCGCCTCTGACACCGGCTGACCATTCAAAAAAGTGCCATTCTTGCCATGGCTGACGATTTTCCAGCGCAAGGGTTGATTCGTGCCATAGATGGGGCGCAGCTCAAAATGTCGGCGGGAAACATGGGAGTTGCGCACCACCACATGGTTACTCAGGGAGCGCCCCACGGAGACAGGGCCATCTCCCTTGAAGGTCCACCATTGCATCGGAACGGCCTGATGGGCTTTGAACAGCGCGAGAGTAACCATGGTGTAGGCGTTGTCAGGGTGGAAGAGGGTCTCGGTTGGTAGCGCTACCCGGTCTTGCAGTCAATCCTGTTTTGATTGTTCCCCGTTGAAAGCCTCTCTAGGCCCATGGCGATCGCTATTGCAAAGCCCGGACATCGGGGCGAACCTTGGCGCGCACGGCGATCGCAGTAATGTTGTCGTGGCCGTTCAGCTCATTGGCCAGGTGAACTAAATCATTCACCCCTTGCTCTAGGGAGGCTTGGGAACTCAGCAGAGGTGCAAGCTTTTCCTCACCATGCTCCTCAACGAGGTTGTAGTCCGAGAGCCCATCGGAGCAGAGCAAAAACAAGGTGTCTTCTTGGATCTCTAGGAACTGGACATCGGGATTGATGTAGTCGTTACCTTTTGGCCCCAGGGCCTGGGTGAGTTGGTAGGATTCCGGGCGGCCATAGGCAATCTCCGGTTCCACCCCGCGCATCAGCTCCAACTGGCCCACCTCATGGTCCACCGTGCGCTGCTGGAGGCCCTCCCGGCGGCTGTAGGTGTAGATGCGGCTATCGCCCACATGGGCCAGGGCGGCGCTGGTGCCCTGGAGCAGCAGCACCACCAATGTAGTTCCCATGCGTCCACTGCCCAAGCGATCGTCGCTTTCATTGGCGGCATAAACCACCTGATTGGCATGGTCAATGGCGGCGCGAATGGTGGCTTCATCGGGCATTTGCATTTGCCAATGTTCATCGAGGTAGCGCTTCAGTTCCGCCACGACCAGGGCGCTGGCCACCTCGCCGCCGCTGTGCCCCCCCATGCCATCACAGAGGATGTAGAGCCCTTTGGCGCTAAAGCTCTGCCAGCCCAGCCCGCTAGCGGCGCTGATTTGGGTGTGGATGTTGAAGTTATCTTCGTTGTGGTCGCGCTGATGCCCGATATGGCTGAATCCAGCGCTGTCGAGGCGCACGAGCTGCATCGGCAGGACAATGGTGGCTTGTCCATCGTCGCTGTCGTCGCGATCGCCCTGGCCTCCCATCCAAACCGTGGATTCATCCCAGACTTCATCCCCGCCGGGTTCAAGATTGTTTGCGCTCATGGGAGTGGGGGTAGAAGGGGCAGACTGGGGTGCGATCGGCTCAACAACAGCGACTTCTGGGGAATTAGAGCCTGAATGCTCAGGTTTGGCCTTGATTCCCGCCCCAGGAAGCGCCTCCCCTGGCAAGGGAGAGCCACAGACCTGACAAAAGCGATGGTCAGGGGGGTTTTCAAAATTGCATTGGGCGCAAATCAGCATCTAGGAACGAACAAAAGGGAGAACATCAGCTCGAAAAGTCAACGCGCTGCCCACCCCAGATCAACGGTGTGAAACTGTTCTAACAGAACCTTTCCGTTTTCGGGAGGCCTCAATCAATTCTTCAAAGCAACTCTTCATTCAGGGCAATTCTTTTAAGGCCATACACGAAGGCAATTCTCCAAGGCAGTCCTTTGAAGAGCCATTACATGAAAAGATTACATGATTTTCTCTCGGTCCAAGTAGAAATGCTGAGCTGCTCAATCCTTTAAAGTCCTGACCCGAGCACCCCGTGCCAAGGGTTATGGCGGAATTGGGGGGCAAGCCATATCTGAGTGATTTGGCGATCGCGGCCTCCCCTGGGCACCCCCGCTCCGCTGTAACCAGAATGAAAATCGAGCAGCGAGCTTAGGCTTTATTTGGGTTAGTTGATCTATATTCTTGGCTAGTCCGGCTCCCCTGCTCCATTTTATAGGAGAAGGGGCTGGGGGATGAGGTTGGCTCAAGCTAGCCTGAAAACTTCTGCCCTGCTTTCCTAGTTGCCCCTAGTTGGCCCTAGTAGATTGCGGCTAAAGCTGGCCCAGGAACTTACGCCACCGAGTACTAGGCTGCCCTGAGCCGACAGATGGTCGCATTTTTTTGATTGAGCAGAAAATCCACCGTAAATGTGGTGCGTCCCGCACCGCTGCT
>JAAUQQ010000067.1 GCA_012032745.1 Synechococcales cyanobacterium RM1_1_8 | reverse complement strand
TGGCTCCCGGCCAGTTGGCACCCTCCTGGGAATTTGATTCCGACCTGTTCGAGCGCGGTCCGCTTGCCGCTGGGGCGCGATCGCCCCCCAGCGGCAAGGCAGGCCCAGCCCAGCTCCCGGCCCAGCCCTCGGCAGACCCCCCATTGCCAAAGTTTTGTCCCCCCTGGGCCAAGCGGGGGCGGGGGCTCAAACTAGAAATATCAGCCTCGGGATAGACTGCGATCGGCACCCAATTCATGGTTTTCCCCGGAACCTCCGGTCCCAGCCCAGCTTCGCCCACGAGCCACTCTTCAGCCATATAAATTGCGCCCAAACTGGACTCTGTCCACTGACAGAGGAGGCGTAGCTGCCCTTGGCAAAGGGTGACAAACTCAGAGCTTACGAGGGACGTCATTCAGAAGAGGTTTAAGAATAGCTTTGGCTGTAGCTGGTGGTGCCCGTAGTCCGTACTTTTACTTAAAAAAGCGGGCATGTTCTAGCTTGTTGGGTATAGAATCGCCGACTTTGGCGAATTCTCAAACATCCTCTCAATCCAATATGACAATACAACCAGCCGCCCCAACTGCGAGGGGCATCCAATTCGGAATCAAATTCAGAGATACAAAACGTTACGTCCGGAAGATTGACAAACCAATGATCAATCCTGCTTCGCCATCAGAAAACATGCTTTGGAAGGTGACTCAATCCGTGGGGACGTAGGGTGGCATCAGCGATTCTATCCTCCCAGCTATCCTTCTGATATCATCCCTATCCTGCTCTCAGACCAGCCCCCAGCACCACAGCTAACTCTTTTGTGGCTCGGTGTTGGCCTCTGGTGTTGGCCTCTGCTTGGGGGTCCACCCCGAACGGCTTGGCGCTAGCCAGCTTCGCTTTCCTCCCAGCCCAGCCCAAGCTTTCCCCGAGATTTAGCAGCGCTCACCATTATCTCATCAAATGATTCTTTTCGCTTGTAAAAACTAGAAGAAGTCGATATCATAGCAACGGAATTATATCTACTCTATTCAAAATAGAGTTCGATTTAGGAGGTAAACGCGTTGGCCAGAAGACGCAAGCGAAAGAGTCGCCGCCGGTTAGAGGGGCGCAGGATCCTAGAACATGTGCCTCAATACAGTATTGAATGTGGCGAAGATAAGCCTGTGACCGCCGCCCGGAAGTATATTCACGCAGAAGGGATTCTCCCTCCTGCGCTGCTGCTGGTGAAGCGGAATGAGCACACCACGGACCGATACTTTTGGGCTGAGAAGGGACTATTTGGTGCTCAATATGTTGAGGAAAACCACTTTTTATTCCCTAGCCTAAAGCTGGCTGAGGAAGATGAAGATGATTTTGAGGAGAATGAAGTCCTGTCCTCTTCTGCCGTTTGATCGGCTTGGTTTTGAGCGCGATCTAGATGTCAATTTCTAGGTTCTGGCAGCTTCAGTATTGACTGAGTTGCTGCCTAGAACCCCCTTAACTTCTAGCAGACTTTTAAAGTGGCGTTTATCTCCAAGTGAACGCCACTTTTTTGGCGTTTGTGCAGCGTTTAGGCTCCTGAAAAGCGCACCGGTGCTGTCGTTTTTTACCACCTTATGATGTCTCATGCCAGGCTGATTGAGCGCTCCAGTAAATCGCCAGTATTCTAGCGGTTTTCTTGGCGGTTTTCTTGGCGGTTTTCTTGGCGGTTTTCTTGGCTAATATCCTGGCTACCCCAATGCTGCAAGAGCCAGCGATTGGCAACTCCCAGGGCTTCTGGCGTGATTTCATGACCCATGGATAGAGCATGGAAATCGAATGCTGCGCCGCAAGATTCTAGAAACTGGCGGGTTTGTTCTGCGGCTCGAAAGGGAACAATCCCATCGTCAAGGCCATGGATGAGCAAGATTGGAGGCATGGGTGTTCCCAGCGGTGCAGCAGCCAACAGAGCTGGGTGCAGGTAGCCACTGAAGACACCTATGCCCGCCCCAGCTAGGGACAAGCCCAGGTCAAGGGCCATGGCTCCCCCCTGGGAGAAGCCCAGGATGAACAGGTTCGAGAAAGGAATGCCTTTGCTTTGGCTGAGCTGGGTCAGGTGCTCAGCTAACTGGGTTTTGCTAGCTTCTAGGCCGGGCCACTGCGGATCTTCCAGGTCGTACCACATGTGACCAACCGGATTGTAGGGATGAGCCAAGGGCCCGTTGGGGACATTGACCCAGCAATGCTTCAAGGCGGAGAGGCTGGGCACGAGTCCGGCGATGTCCTCTGCATTGGAGCCCCAGCCATGGAGGATCACCACAAGGGCCTCAGGGGCTGTGCCGGGCTCGGACGGCGGTAGGGTCAGGCTGGATAGGGGCATGGCGCTGGCCTGGTTCTACAGGTTGGAAAGACAATCAATTGTGGAGTCGGTGGGTCGCTTTCTGGGGCTTTCCTGGCTGGTTACTTCGCTGATGGCCTGTTTAGGGGCTTCCGAGGAATAAAGCATCTAAATTGGGGAGATGAGGAGATGGGGAGTTCATGAGTCAGTGTTGTTCGACCGTAGGGGTGTTCAGCGGAACGACCTGACAAGCCCCAAGCTCGATCTAGACTGGATGATTCAATCTCTGGAAGTCCCTTATTGATCTGTTTAATTCTCTGGCGGAGCCTTTGAATTCTGGCTCAGCTTTTGTTCCATTTGCCAAAAAAGAGGCAGCCGATCTAGCTGCCTCTTTTTTCTTGGTATGGAGCGCTGCATGGGACGCTGGCCGCTTCTGCTATGGCCCAGCACTGGGCTGAGACTGGGAAAAGGCCAGACCCCTAGCTAGCGCAGCGGTTTAGTCGCTACCTTGGGGCAGCAGTTCGCGGGTTTCGCCGGGGGAAACCTGGACTTTGCCATCGGCATCCACATCGACGATCGCCGCATCCCCATCATTCAAACGCCCAGACAGGATCTCCTCCGCGAGGGAGTCCTCCAGCAGGCGCATAATGGCGCGGCGCAGGGGACGGGCACCATAGCTGGGGTTGTAGCCTTCCTCAATCAGACGCTCTTTGAAGCGGTCCGTAACCGTGAGGGAAATGCCTCGCTCGGTCAAGCGGCTAAAGACTTCGTTGAGCATGATGATGGCAATTTTCTTGACCTCATCCTTGGTGAGTTGACGGAAGACGATGATCTCATCCAAGCGGTTGAGGAATTCCGGACGGAAGTACTGCTTCAGCTCTTCGTTGACCAAAGAACGGATGCGATTGTACTGGGATTCGGAAGCATCCTCGCCCGAGAACTCAAAGCCCAGGCCGCCGCCGCCTTTTTCGATTACCTTCGAACCGATGTTCGAGGTCATGATAATCAGCGTGTTCTTGAAGTCTACGGTGCGGCCCTTGGAGTCGGTCAAGCGACCATCTTCCAAAATTTGCAGCAGCAGGTTGAAGACATCGGGGTGGGATTTTTCGATCTCATCGAACAGGACGACGGTGTAGGGACGGCGGCGAACAGCTTCGGTGAGCTGGCCACCTTCGCTGTAGCCGACGTAGCCCGGCGGTGAGCCGATCAGCTTGGAGACCGTGTGGCGCTCCATAAATTCGGACATGTCCAGGCGCACCATGGCATCTTCAGAGCCGAAGAAGTAGGCGGCTAGAGCCTTCGTCAGCTCGGTCTTGCCGACGCCGGTGGGGCCGGAGAAGATGAAGCTGGCAATGGGGCGGTTGGGGTTTTTGAGGCCCACTCTGGCCCGGCGAATGGCGCGGGAAACGGCTTTGACGGCCTCGTCTTGGCCGATTAGGCGGCCATGGAGGGTGTCCTCCATGTGGAGCAGCTTTTCGGATTCGGATTCTGTCAGTTTATTGACAGGGACGCCGGTCCAGGCCGCCACCACATGGGCGATGTCCTCTTCGCCGACCACGGGAGAATCGGTTTTCTCCTCATCGGTCTCGGCTTTTTTGCTCTGGGCGATCGCCCGGATCTCAGACTTGATCTCCATTTCGCGATCGCGCAGTTCCCCAGCCTTATCGAACTCCTGGGAGCGTACGGCATCGTCCTTGTCGCGCAGCACCTGGCGCAGTTCCTTGTCCAGCTCCTTGGCTGCCGGGGGCAGTTGGGAATTGAGCAGGCGGACGCGGGATCCTGCCTCATCGATCAGGTCGATGGCCTTGTCGGGCAAGAAGCGATCGGAGATGTAGCGATCGGCCAGCTTGGCAGCGGCCTCCAGAGCATCGTCGCTAATCTTGAGCTTGTGGTGTTGTTCGTAGCGCTCGCGCAGACCATGGAGAATTTCGATGGTTTCATCGACGCTGGGCTCGCCCACCATGACGGGCTGGAAGCGGCGCTCCAGGGCCGCATCGCGCTCGATGTGCTTGCGGTATTCATCCAGGGTGGTGGCACCGATGCATTGCAGTTCTCCCCGAGCCAGGGCGGGCTTGAGGATGTTGGCCGCATCGATCGCCCCTTCCGCAGCGCCCGCACCAATCAGGGTGTGGACTTCATCGATCACCAGGATGACATTGCCCGCCGAGCGGATCTCATCCATGATTTTCTTGAGTCGTTCCTCAAACTCGCCGCGATACTTGGTGCCCGCGACCAGGAGGCCAATGTCGAGGGTGACGACGCGCTTGTCTTCGAGAATGTCGGGAATGTCACCGTTGGCGATGCTTTGGGCCAGGCCCTCAGCAATGGCGGTTTTGCCCACGCCGGGCTCGCCAATCAGCACGGGATTGTTCTTGGTGCGGCGACCGAGGATTTGGATGACCCGCTCGATCTCTTTTTGGCGACCGACCACGGGATCGAGTTTTCCATCGGCGGCAAACTGGGTCAGATTGGAGCCAAATTCATCCAAGGTGGGCGTCTTGGTGCGGCCCCCGCCGCCGCCAGAGGCGACCTCGGCGGTTTCGCCGAGCTGCCGGATCACCTGGGTGCGAACCTTGGAGAGATCCACGCCGAGGTTTTCGAGCACGCGGGCAGCGACCCCTTCGCCTTCGCGAATCAGGCCGAGCAGCAGATGCTCGGTGCCGATATAGTTGTGGCCAAGCTGGCGGGCTTCCTCCAGGGAAAGTTCCAAGACCCGCTTTGCCCGAGGTGTGAAGGGAATCTCGACGGCGACAAACCCCGACCCACGGCCAATGATTTTTTCAACTTCGATGCGGGCGTCTTTGAGGTTGACGCCCATGGATTTCAGAACCTTCGCGGCGACGCCGGTCCCTTCCCCAATCAGGCCGAGCAGGATTTGCTCAGTGCCTACGAAGTTGTGGCCCAGGCGTCTTGCCTCTTCTTGGGCCAGCATGATGACCTTGATGGCCTTTTCTGTGAAGCGTTCAAACATGAGGTTTTTTCATCACCTGCAGCGGCCGGCCCCCTGATTTTAGCACAGGCAATTCGTACTACTGTCTCCGGTGAAACAGAATCCGGGGGCGGTTTTCACGACTTCTGAAAGTATTGCTTCACGCTAGCGCTGGGGGTGGGCGTCTGCCAGCCGGACTGGTGCAGCCGCCGGTGAAGGAGTGGGGCTTTGGCCTGGAGCGATTGATAGACGGCTTCGGATTGCAATTGTTTGAGCCAGAGAATGGCTGCATCTTCCTGGTTGTCTTGGTAGTATTTGCAACGTTGGCCGATCGCCTGAAAGCCAAAACTGCGGTAGAGATCGATGGCGATCGCGTTGCTGACGCGGACTTCTAGGGCGGCCCAGGCGAGTTGGCGGTGGTAGGCGGCCTGGAGCAAGGCCCAGAGCAAGTATTGTCCGAGCCCTTGGCGACGCCACTGGGGGGAGACGGCCAGAAGAGTGATGTGGGCTTCATCGAGAATCGCCCAGAGGCAGCCGAGGGCGAGGATCGTTCTCCCAGGTTGGCTGGGTTCTGGGGGAGGGTTTTGCAGGGGCGGTCGGGCGGGCGGGACAGGCTCCCCGGTGGTGAGGATCCAGAGTTCACTGCGATCGCTCTCGATCTCCCGGCGATAGCCCGCTTCGGACCACAGGCCGCCCAGACAGTTCCGATCTAGAGCCAGGGCCAAGGGCAAATCCGCTTCGGTCAGGGGCTGAAGGGAGAGAGCCCTGGGGCTTGGTGCCGCCTCGGAAATGGGGTTTGGGTTGGGGACAGCCGGGATCGCCATGGGAGGCTCTCCCAGGGAGCCTGAAGTTTGCCGGGCAGACTGCCCCGGCGGGGGAGGAAGGGGTTGGGCCACGGAGGTCTCAACAAAACTAGCTAGGTGAATGGGAAACAGCCTCTAGCATAGGAGATTTGGCTCGGTGAACGCTGGCCAAAAGATGGAGCGAAATACCTAACAGAAATTCAAAGCAGGGGTCGCAGAATTGATGTCAGAGGATGTTTGAGAATGGCTTTGGCTGTAGCTGATGATGCCCATAGCCCGTACTTTTGATTAAAAAAGCGGGAACAGCCTAGCCTGTTGGGTATGGAATCGCTGGCTTTGGCGAATTCTCAAACATCCTCTCAGGGAGAAAAGATTGGTTAGCGTCAACCAGTAGACTATGGAGGCAGCTCCCACAAAAGCTCGCACCTACCCAACCTTCGCTTCAGAATCCAGAACCGGCCATGGTCTCGATGCAATCCTCCCAGTCTCGCTCCGCTGTTGTGGCTGCTGCTTCCAGCCTCAAATATCTCGAACGGCTTTCGGGGGAGGCGGTGCGATCGCCCAACCAAAGCCTCATGCCCCTCACCGCCACGGTCACCGCCCAAGACCACTTGGCGATCGGCGGCTGCGATGTCACCGAACTGGTGAAAACCTTCGGCTCCCCCCTCTATATTCTCGATGAAGTCAGCCTCAGCGCCGCCTGCCAGCAATACCAAACTGCCCTGGCCGAGCACTATGGCGGAGAATCCTTAGCGATCTATGCCTCCAAGGCTTGGAACTGTCTGGCGGTCTGTGCCCTGGTCAAGCGCGAAGGCCTGGGCATCGATGTCGTCTCCGGTGGCGAGCTCTACACCGCGCTGCAAGCCGGGTTTGAGCCCGAAAAAATCTACTTCCACGGCAACAATAAGTCCCGCGAAGAACTCAGCCAGGCCGTGGCGATCGGCTGCAATGTCGTGGCGGACAACTGGCTAGAGCTACGCAGCCTGGCGGAACTGGCCCAGGCCCATGGCAAAACCATGGCGGTCATGGTGCGGTTTACGCCGGGCATCGAATGTCACACCCACGAATACATTCGCACCGGACATATCGACAGCAAGTTCGGCTTCGATCCCGAGCAGCTCAGCGAGGTGTTTGAATTCATCAAGGGCGCAGACAGCCTGGATTGCATCGGCCTCCACTGCCACATTGGCTCCCAGATTTTTGAACTCCAGCCCCACCGAGATTTGGCCGATGTCTTGGTCGATGCCTTTCTCAAGGCCCAGCACTATGGCCTTGGCGTCCAGCAGCTCAACGTGGGCGGCGGCTTAGGCATTCGCTATACCGAGTCCGATGATCCCCCCAGCATCACCACCTGGGTGCAGCAGGTCTGTGAGTCGATAGTGCGGGCTTGCAAAGCTCGGGGTCTGGCCTTGCCTAAACTGATCTGCGAGCCGGGGCGATCGCTGATCGGCTCCGCCTGTGTCACGGCCTACACCATCGGCAGCCAAAAGGAAGTTCCCGGCATTCGCAAATACATCACCGTCGATGGCGGCATGTCCGACAACCCCCGCCCCATCACCTATCAATCGATCTATCGCTCCGTCCTAGCCAACCAGATGTCAGCCCCCCTGACAGAAACCGTCACCGTTGCCGGAAAACACTGTGAATCCGGCGATGTCTTGATCAAGGATGCCAGCCTGCCCTCCACCGAACCCGGCGATATCCTCGTGGTCTTGGCCACGGGCGCTTACAACTACAGCATGTCCTCCAACTACAACCGCCTGGCTCGGCCTGCGGGGGTCTTGGTCAAAGACGGCCAAGCCGATCTGATTTTGCGGCGTGAAACCCTCGAAGATCTGGTGCGGTTCGATGCCTTGCCCGCTAGGCTAGCCAAGTGAAGTCGAACCCCAAGATTCAGAGGGGTCGATCTGGCAGATAGGTCAATCTGACCGATGGGTTGATCTGGATTTGTTAACCTAAATTTGCCTAGGCCTTAACTGCCTGGCCTGGGCAAATTCAGCCCTCGTTTCCCGGTGCCGCTGCCGTCCCAGCCTTGGCGGTTCAAGCCTTGGCCATTCCTGCATTGGCTCCCAGCCTTAGTTTCCCCAGTCTTGACTGCCCCCGCCCGCCTACGCCCGTCCCCCTTCTTGATGCTGACCCTCCAGCAAATCTGGCTCAACCTGTTCTCAGCTCAGACATCGGGCTGGGCGACGACGCTGGTCGATATTGGCCTGGTGCTATTGGTCACATTCTTAATGCTGTCCCTGATTGGAGAACGCAAGACCCTATGGATGGTGCGGGGATTTGTGATCCTGATGCTGGTGTCTTTTCTGAGCAAAACTCTGGCCCTGACCCGGTTGAACTTTCTGCTCAGCAACCTGGTTCTGGGTGCTGCCCTGGCCATGGCCATGGTCTTGCAGTCGGAGATTCGCCGCTTTCTGGAGCAGTTGGGCCGGGGTCAGGTGCTCCAGCTTTCGCCACCCGCGCTCCTCTATCGGCCAAGTCCGATGTGGTGGATGAAATTGTCGATGCGGTCAAGGAATTGTCCCAGAACCGCACGGGCACGCTAATCATTGTCGAAACAGCAGATCCGATTGATGAGCGGGATTTTTCGGTGCCGGGGGTCAAGTTAAATGCAGAACTCTCTAAAGAACTACTGCAAACCATTTTTCAAACTTCCACCCTGCTCCACGATGGGGCTGTGCTGCTGCGGGGCTCACGAATTGTCGCAGCCAGCGTGATTTTGCCCATTTCCGAGCGTACCGCCGCCCGCCGCCTGGGCACCCGCCACCGGGCTGCGATGGGAATCACGGAACGGGTGGAAAACTGCATCTGTGTGGTGGTCTCCGAGGAAACGGGGTCCATTTCCTTGGCTGAACGCGGTATTCTAAATCGTCCCCTGACGAGCAGTAAGCTGAGAGAGCTCCTGCAAGACCGGCTGTCCCAGTCGGTGGAACTCGAACCGGTGGCTCCGGATTTGCGCAACCTGAGTCGTCGCTTGGGTGGCCAATCCCTGCGGTGGTTTTCAAAAGTCTGGGACCGTTTGAGATCTTCGGCATCGCGAGAGAGAAAATGACGGCGAAGCTCACCGCCCTGCAACATCGACCGGCTGATCTAATCGCTGAGCGCATGCCCCAGCATGTAGCGGTGATTATGGATGGCAATGGTCGCTGGGCCAAGCAGCGGGGGCTGCCCCGCATTATGGGCCACAAGCGCGGGGTGGATACCCTCAAGTTATTGTTGCGCTGCTGCAACGATTGGGGGATTGGGGCGCTGACGGCCTATGCTTTCTCGACGGAGAATTGGGGGCGACCCGAGGAAGAGGTCGAGTTTTTGATGGTGCTGTTTGAGCGGGTGCTGCGGCGGGAGCTGGCGGAGCTGATGGCGGAGAATGTGCGCATCCGCTTTGTGGGCAATCTGGCGGTGCTGCCTGCTTCGCTCCAGCAGGAGATTGAGCGATCGATGGTGGATACAGCCCAGAATACGGGCGTTCAGTTTACGGTGGCGACGAACTATGGGGGTCGCCAGGAGATTGTCCAGGCCTGTCGGGCGATCGCCCACCAAGTCAAACAGGGCAACTTAGAGCCCGAAGAGGTCAACGATGCGCTGTTCGAGCGCCATCTTTATACCCAGGGGCTGGCGGATCCGGATCTGCTGATTCGGACCAGCGGCGAGATGCGGATTAGCAACTTTTTGCTCTGGCAACTGGCCTATGCGGAGATGTATATTACCGATACGTTTTGGCCAGATTTTGACCACGAAGAATTTCACCGAGCCCTGGTGAACTACCAGCAGCGCCATCGGCGCTTTGGCAAGCTCTAGCGGAAGCAGTTAATCCAAGGCTGTCCGAGACCGAAACCAGGCCCCTAGCGGCTGGCCCGAGCCAGAGTTGGAGGGGCGATCGCCCCTGCGCGCAGCCGCTGGACGCGGGCCTGTAGGGCTCCACTGGCTTCCAGGGAACGCTGGACCCCGGCCCGGCGGGAGCTAAAGGGCGTGGGTTGGGGATCGGCGGGCCGCCAGGTCAGGGCCAATTCCTGGGCCAGGTGCAGCAGTCGGGCCTGGGGGCCTTGGCAGCCAGCCAGCCAGCCGCTAGCCGCTGGGCCGGAGCCAGGGGAAGAGGCGGAGGCGCGGCTGAGCCAGTCGGCAACTGCGCCATAGGCGTGCCAGAGATTGGGGGTTTGAGCACTGGTTTGAGCAGTGGCTTGGGCAGTAGTGGCTTGGGCATCGGCTTGGGCGAGGCGGACGAAGGCTTGGAGGAGCGATCGCCGTTGCAGCAGGCGATCGCTCGCGGGCGTAGCCGAGGGGGCTAAAGGGCTGCGATCAAGCAGGCGATCGAAGTATTGCTTGGCCTGGGCTGAGCCCAGGGGTTGGTCCTGGAGGCGTCGGTAGAGGCTGATCGCCGTCTCGAACTGGAGCTGGAGCTGGAGCGGCAGTTGGCGCAGTTGCTCCAGGCGATCGATGAAGCTGGCCTGGGCCAGGAGCTGGAAAGGAGCGATCGCATGGTCTTCCATCGCCAGGGGAACCGCTGCCAACAGCCGCTGGGACTCGATGCCGGGCATGAGGTCGAGGGTGATGTCGCCGCCGGGGGCGATCGCCATGCGCAGGTAAGCCTGGAGCTGGCAGCCAGGATGAAACGGAAGCGTCAGCCCCGGAACGCGGGCCAAGGCCCAATGGGCGATCGCCGGTTCAAACGGGTCTGGCGCTGCTCCCGCTGCATCCATCCCCGCTGCATCCATCAAGGCCACAAACTCCAGCAGCCCCCCCTGGCCCAGCCCAGCCAAGCTCTGCCAAGGGGTGCGACGGGACAGGGGCACATAGGCCTGACGGCGATGGGCGAGGCGAAGGGCAAAGGGCTGGAGCTGGAGCGACGAGGCAGGGCTGATGGGCGGGACGAGAAAGCCACTGGAATGGAGTGGGCGGGGCTGGGGCAATGGCCCAGCCAGGTCGTGGGGGGATGGGGGGCGATCGCGCCCCAAAGCCCCCAGCCCGGAGGAGCCAGCGCCCAGGCTAGGCTGGGGAAAGGCCTGAAACGTTGGCGCTAGGGCAGCGATGGATTCCGTGGGAGACTCCGCCCACAATTCTCCCGCTGGCAATGATCTCGATCCCTGGGGGCAAGCCTGGGCAGCGGTGGATGCAACTTCAATGGGCCTGGTCATAAAACCCTCTTAATCGGGCAGCTAGGCTACGCAGTTTCTCCTACGTAGCTTAAAAGCTAATAGGAGAAAAATAAAACCGTAGAATTCGGCATTTACGGGACTATTCCCCTTGGCACTCAGCGCCAGCGGTTGGGAAAAGTCTCGAAAATTCTCCGACAAAAGCACCCTGTGGGGTATGACCCAGCAGCCTATTGATCAGTTCCCAGTAGCTGTAGTTGATACAGACTGGCATAGAGCCCGCCCTGATCGAGCAGCGCTTGGTGGCTACCCGATTCAACCAATTGGCCCTGCTTGAGCACCAAAATCCGATCCACATTGCGAATCGTGGACAGCCGGTGGGCAATGATAATCGCCGTGCGCTGCTCCAGCAGCACATCCAGGGCGGCTTGAATATCGGCCTCTGTGCCCACATCCAGGTTCGAGGTCGCTTCATCTAAGATCAAAATGCCGGGATCGCGAATGGCCACCCGCGCAAAGGCCAAGAGCTGCTTCTGGCCGCCGGAGAGATTGGCACCCCGCTGGCGCAGTTGGGTGTTGTAGCCCTGGGGCAGGCCCTCGATGAAGCGGTTAACATTGGTCTTCTCGGCAGCCTGTTCAATCTCCCAATCGGGATAGGATTCCCCCAGGGAAATATTGCTCTTCACATCCCCCGCAAACAAAAATCCATCCTGCAAGACTACCCCCAAATGTCGGCGCAGTTCGGCTTGGGGCAGGTCGCGAATGTCGATGCCATCGATCAAGATGCGGCCCCGGCTGGGTTCGTACAGGCGGCAGAGCAGGCGAATGATCGAGCTTTTGCCTGCGCCGGTCGGCCCCACCAGGGCAATTTTTTCGCCAGGCTGGATTTCAAAATCCAGGTTTTGGAGCACGAATTCATCGGGCTTGTAGCCAAACCAAACATTTTCGAAGCGGATTGCGCCACGGGCGCGGTGGTCGCCCGCCGAGGGCCTCAAGGTGGCAATGTTGTCGGTGCGATCCTGGATTTCGATCGGTTCACTCAGCAGATCGCTGATGCGCTCCACGGCGGTCAGCCCCGATTGGATGGAGGTGAATTTTTCCGCGAGCTGGCGCAGCGGATCAAAGAGCTTTTGGGCAAAGATGATGAATGATGCGAGCTGGCCGAGGCCGAGGGGGCCATCGAGCAGCAGGCGGCTGCCCAGGTAAAGGACACCGGCGATCGCCGCCAAGGAAATCCATTCCAGCGTCGCCGAAATCGCCGAGTCATGGAAAATCGTCTTGTCAATCTCGGTGATGTAGCGCTGATTGGTGGTGCGAAACAGCCCGCTGTTGTATTGCTCTCGCCGAAATAGCTGCACCACATCAATGCCCATAACGTTCTCCTGGAGCATGGCATTGAGGCTCGACAGCTCATCCCTGGCCTTGGCATTGGCCAAGCGATATTCCCGCTGGAAATAGACAATGATCACCGTCACCGGCAGCAGCATCACCGTCAACATCAGGGCCGGTTGCCACTGCAACAGAAACATGGCCACCGTCAGGGTAATCAACGAAAAAATGTCGCTGACAATGCCGATCGCCCCAGTCGAAAACACATCCCCGAGAGCTTCCACATCGCTGGTCAGCCGCGTGATCAGTTTGCCCACAGGCGTACGGTCAAAAAACCGCACCGCCAGGGATGTGACATGGCCAAACATATCTTCGCGGATCGAAGCCGTCATCCGCTGGCCCACTTCTTGGACCAAATAGCCCTGCCAACCCCGGAACGCCAGTCGCAGGATAATGGTGCCCAATAGAATAGCCGTCAGTCGATCCAAGCCAGAAAATAGCGGCGTCGCAGCATTCAGAGTAGGCAAGAACCACTGAAGCAGGGGCACTGCCAGGCCCTCACAGGCCCCAGGGTTGCCTTTGCACTGGATGAAGGTGATCGCCTGGCCAATGACGATGGGTTGGATGGCTCCGGCGATCGCCACCGGCACCAGCAAAATGAGCGAAATCGTCAGCAGCCGACCATTCTGCCTTGCATAGGGAATGAGGCGTTTGAACAGCTGCCAGTCATTCTCATGGCGGCGATTAGTGGAGGCTACGGTCATGGGGAAAAGGCGATCGCTTAAAGGCTTCCAGCAGAAGCGGGGCTTTCCCAGCCTAACAGCTTGATCTAGCCTAAGACTTATCTTGCTGAACGGAGAGGGCAAGATGACATGGAAAAGCGCCTGCCCTGGGAGCAGACGCTCATTTGCGTGAAACAAGATTAACTTGCACTGATTTTAGGCTTTCGAGCTTGTCAGCGTTAGACCTAACGTTGTTGACAATGGGTAGACCCTTGCTGATTAGGACGATACCAGCGAGGGATCGGACAACAGGCTCATGCGGCGCGCTCTTGACCTAGGCCGCAACAAAAGCACCTTCTACAGCACCACGAGCTGATTTCCAAGCCTCAAAACCACCCTTCAAAACAGCCACACTCTTGTACCCAGCACCTCGCAACTGGGTGGTCGCCTCAGCGGCTTGCTCGTCGGAAGCACCATAGATATAAATATCACGCTCGAACTCCAACGTTTTGGAGACGCGTTCCATCAGCTCTTCTGCGGGAATGGAAACTGCACCCGTGATGCGATTTGCATTAAAGGCAGCACGGCTGCGGATATCAATGATGCTCAAAGCGGGTTCGCCCCAGTCCAAACGGTTCTTGAGTTCAGACGCAGTAGCCTGCTCATTAATGGGGGCAGGAATGGAAAAGATGAAGGGAGCCATGGCAGGGTAGGCAGCTTGAGTAGCTGCAACTTTGAAATATTCCTTTACATATTAGCCCAATATTAAGAAAAATAAATTTAATTTTCAGTACCTCCGCAATCTGCTGATTTCATGCGGTTTGCCGAGTTGCTCCCTTGGGGCATGGGATTACTCAGGGAGATTCCCACAGCCAGATTCCAGATAGTCCATGCTGAGAATGCGTTTGGGCTTCATTGAGGAGCGCTCACTCGCGGTTAGAGAGTAAGCGCCAAGCAAGCGATTAGAAAATGTAATTCACACTACAGTTCGTAAACATTCGGCTTACCATCCTTCACTTCACCCACCAAAACCACATCGGCGACATTGACAAACAGGCCGTTTTCCAGCACGCCCGGAATGTTATTGATGGTTTTCTCCATTTCAGCCGGGTTAGCAATGCTGTCGAACTTGACATCAATGATTAAGTTGCCCTGGTCGCTGACCACGGGACCGGCTTTTTTGACGCCCATGCGCAGACTGCATTGGCCGCCGAGGTTTTCTAGGGCTTTGGTCACCGGGGTCATGGCCATGGGCAGCACTTCCACGGGCAGGAGGAAGGTGGAGCCGAGGCGATCGACCAGCTTGCCGCTATCCACCACGACGATGAATTCCTTGGCGAGGGAATCGACAATTTTTTCTTGGGTGTGGGCAGCGCCACCGCCCTTAATCAAGTTCTTGTTGGGGTCCACTTCATCGGCCCCATCGATCGCCACTTCCATGGAATCCGCTTCATCCAAACTGATCAAGGGAATGCCGTATTGCTTGGCCAGCACCCTGGCCTGAAACGAGGTGGGAATGCCCTTAATATCGGTCAAATCCCCGGAGGCCAAGCGCTCGCCGATGTACTGGATCGCATAGGCAGTGGTGGAGCCGGTGCCCAGGCCAACGATGGAGCCGGATTTGACTCGGTTGGCGGCGGCGCGGCCCACTTCTTGCTTCATCAATGTGACGGGATCTGGGCTAGAACTGGTGCTGGACATGGGCGATCGCTCCTCTCAAGTTATGGCGACTTTCATCATAGGGGAGGGCGGGGGCAGGAAAATGGCGATCGGGTTCTCAGGCGCAGCCCAGGGCTATTACAACCAGTCAAACAATTCGCCCAGGGTCAATTGAAACGCCTCGGCAAAGGCTGGAACCGGGAGCTGTTGCGCTGGATCATCGAAGATTTCGGTGGGGCGATCGGGCCAGTAGACGATGACTGACTTCTCTTCGGGGTCGATTTGCAAGACGGACTGCTAAACCACTTTCCTCGTAAACCGCTCGCCCTGTCAGTTATTTAGCACTTATTCAGCACTGTATCTGCACTGATAGAAACCCCTGGAAAGGCGACGGATTCGATCCGCTGGGCTCCGGTATAGATCTTTTCTTGGTAAATCCCATCCTTGAGTACCAGCACCACCACCTGCGCTCGATGGGGATCAACAATCCAATATTCAGGCACGCCCCAGTCTTGGTATTGCTGGCGCTTCCACTCATAGTCGCGGCGATAGTGATCACTCTGGGGGCCACCCGGACTAACTATTTCTGCGATCAACTGAGGCGGCGGAGCGCCCAGCAGCAGCGCCGTCTTGGTTAATAGCGATGGCAATTGCAAATGCTCTGGGCGCAGCACTAACAAATCCGGATGACGTGAGCGTCGGTTATCGCCTATGGGCTCTACCTGCATCGTCAGCACGTGAGCCACAATCAAGCTCCCATCGACAACTTGTTCCAGCCGAGCTGAGAGAAGCTTTACCAGCAGGTTATTAATCCAGGCTTCACCCGGCACTTCAACTAAGGCTCCATCACTCAGCAGGTCATAGCGAATATCTGAACCATCGTCATAGTCCAGATATTCTGCAAAGCTCATTACCCTCGTCTTCGCCTGGATCATCCTTCTACCTGAAGCTGTGGCCTAGCTTCGATCGTAGCTCAATGCACCGGGAAAATCGGCTACTCTTCTTCACCATCCCCGTCTATTTCCTCACCATCCTCGGTCTCCACATCCAGGGTAGCGGCGCTGGCCGCAGCGGCACTGGCAAACAGCGAATCCAGTTCGAGCTGGGACTGCTTCAGCGCCTTGCTGGAGAGGCGCTCCACGGCGGCATTGTTGACGGTGAGGGACTCCTGGGAGCCGCCGGATTTCTCCTTGGCGGTGACGATTAAGATGCCGTTGAGGTCGAAGTCGAAGTGGACTTCAATTTCGACTTCCCCCGCAGGCTTGGACGGCAGGCCCTCGATTTTGAAGGAGCCTAGGGGGACGTTTTGATCGGCGATCGCGTTCTCCCCCTGAAAGATCTCCACCTCCACCGTGGACTGAAAATCCATTAGGTG
>JAAUQQ010000066.1 GCA_012032745.1 Synechococcales cyanobacterium RM1_1_8 | reverse complement strand
CCGCACTCGTTACACAGGTACTTCTGAACCACTTGTCCCGTTTGAAGGAGGGTCGTTCCATTCTTGACTACCTCCTCACTTTCGCAATCTACGCATTCATGACGCTACACTCTAGGCTGCATCTGCAGTATAGCTTTCATTCTTTAAACTGACAGTGCCCCCCGTCCCCACCCTCACCGACCAAAACAAAACCGGCCTCACCCGCTGCGCCGAAGCCATCCTCCTCGCCCGCGAACAATACTTCCCTGCCACCATCGCCGACCTGTACGACCCCAACCGCATGGACCGCGAATTCCCCTTAGTGCGAGAAGCCCGCGATCGCAACGACGAAACCCTAGAACGCATCTACATTGGCCGCCGCTTCCGTCACTTCTGCCCAGGGCGACACCGAACGCCTCGAAAAACTCTTCGACCTCTACACCAAAATGACCGCCCAGCCATCAAAACCTGGAAAGCGCAGAGGATAATGTGGCATGACTCTCGTCCCTGATCGCCCCAAAATCTACCACATCACCCATCTCGACAATCTCCCCAGTATCGCAGCTAGTACAGGGCTAGTGTCCGATGCCCAACGGATCGCCAGCAACCTATCCTGCTCATTGGTTGGCATGTCCACCATCAAACAACGTCGCCTTGAAGAAATTGCGGTGACCTGTCACCCCACCACCACCGTCGGCCAATACGTGCCCTTCTACTTCTGCCCCCGCTCCATCATGCTCTACATCCTCCATCGGGGAAATCATCCAGAGGTGAGCTACCGAGCCGGACAGCAGCCCATCGTTCACCTGCAAGCCGACTTTCACCAAGTCATCGCCTGGGCCACATCCCAAGCCCAAGCCTGGGCCTTCAGCAGTGGCAACGCAGGCTCCTACCTCACCCGCTTCTACAACGATCCCACCCAACTCAGCGAACTGGACTGGGAGGCCATCCGCGCTACAGACTTCCGCGACGCCAAAACCAAAGAAGGCAAGCAAGCCGAATTTCTACTATTCGATGTCTTTCCATGGACATTGATCGAAAAAATTGGGACGATCAATGCAGAGATCGCCGCCAGAGCGCAGCAGGCTGTGGCGATCGCCAAATACCAGCCTGCGATCGCCGTAGAACCCACCTGGTACTTCTGAGGGGAGACAATGACATGATCAAGCTGACCCAAGGTGACATCCTCAAAACTGACGCAGAAGCATTGGTCAACACCGTCAATTGTGTTGGCGTCATGGGGCGCGGCATCGCACTCCAATTCAAAAAAGCCTTCCCAGACAACTTCAAAGCCTACGCCACGGCCTGCAAAGCGCACCAAGTTCAACCCGGCAAGATGTTCGTCCACAACCTCAATCGCCTCTACAATCCCCGCTTCATCATTAACTTCCCCACCAAGCGCCACTGGAAAAACCAAAGCTGCATCGAAGACATTCAAGCTGGGCTGAGCGACCTGATCACCGTCATTGAGCAACAGAACATTCGCGAGATCGCCATTCCCCCCTAGGCTGCGGCTTGGGCGGACTCAACTGGCAAGACGTAAAACCCCTAATCACACAAGCATTCCAAGCTGTGCCAGAAGTCAACGTCCTGCTGTTTGAACCCGCTGGTGCCCCCCAAGCAGCAGCCATGATTCGCCAGGGAACAGCCCCAAAGATGACCCTGGGTCGAGCCGCTCTACTCGGCCTCATGCGTCGCTATCTCTCTGCTGTCATGGATCCTGCTATTACGCTTCTAGAACTCCACAAGCTGATGTACTTCATGCAAGAAGCAGGTGAACCATTACGACTCACTTATCAAAAAGCGCTTTATGGCCCCTATGCCGAAAATTTGCGCCACGTTCTCAACCACATTGAGGGGCACTTTATCAGTGGCTATGGCGATGCAGGAGACATTCCTGATAAACCCTTAGATCTCAAGCCCCACGCCGCAGAGCAAGCGGAAGCCTTTCTCACGCAACATGAGGCAACGCGGCAGCGGTTTGACCAAGTCGCAGCCTTGATTAAAGGATTTGAGACCACCTTCGGCATGGAACTGCTGTCTACGGTGCATTGGGTAGCGACTTACGAACAAGCTACGACCGCTGAAGAAGCTGTTGCCAAAGTCCATGACTGGAATTCGCGAAAGCGCATGTTTGAACCTCGCCATATCCATCTGGCCTGGCAACGACTGCACGAGGCTGGCTGGTTAACCTGAACACGACGAAACCCTAGAACGCATCTACATTGGCCGCCGCTTCCGTCACTTCTGCCCAGGGCGACACCGAACGCCTCGAAAAACGCTTCGAGCTGTATACCAAAATGACGAGTCAAACGAAACAAGTTTCTTCCAAAAAGCCCAAAAGTCATAAAAACAAAAGCTAGTAACAGGAAAATAAGCAAAGCTGCCGTTGCCGATATCCCCAAAGCAAGTTTGTTGCCCGTACCAACGCTCTCCCCATGCGAACTATCCCTCAAAAAGAATCCCTCACCGTAGAATTCAAAAGCGACCAGAAACGCCTTCCCGATACTGATTTGATCGCTGCTATTGTTTGCCTCACCAACACCGAAGGCGGCACCCTTTATCTTGGAGTCGAAGACAATGGCACCCTCACAGGCTTACACACCTCACACCAACGCATCGGCCAACTCTCCGCCTTGATCGCCAACCGCACCAATCCCCCAGTCAGCGTGCGCGCCACCGTCATCCACGAAGAAGGACACAACATCGCTGCGATCGAAGTCCCCAAATCCTCTCGCCTAGTCGCCACCTCCGACGGACTCCTCCAGCGCCGCCGCCTCCAAGCCGATGGTACTCCCCAGTGCATTCCCTTCTATCCCCACGAATTCCCCAGCCGCCAATCCGACCTCGGCCTGCTCGACTACTCCGCCAGCCCCATCTCCGAAGCGACTGTCGCCGACCTTGACTCGATCGAGCGTGAACGACTGCGACGCATGATTGAGTTATACAAGGGTGATCCCTCACTCCTTAACCTGGACGATGATGAACTCGATGGCGCACTTGGACTGGTTCGCACGATCGACGGCACCAAAATCCCAACCCTGACCGGATTACTGATGATTGGCAAAGAAAGCGCCATCCGCAACCACCTCCCCACTCACGAGGTCGCCTTCCAAGTCCTCGACAATACCCAAGTCCGCACCAACGACTTCTATCGCACCCCCCTGCTCCGCACCTTTGAACGCCTGATGGAGCAATTTGAAGTGCGTCTCGAAGAAGAAGAATTGCAATGGGGACTTTTCCGCTTGCCCATTCCCACCTACGATCAGCGCGCCTTTCGAGAAGCCCTTGTCAATGCCCTCGTTCACCGCGATTACGCCCAGTTAGGCACAGTATTTGTGCGCCTGCAAAACGACACCCTTTCCGTTAGCAATCCTGGCGGCTTTGTAGAAGGTGTCACCCTCGAAAACCTTCTTGTCGTCGAACCAAAACCGCGCAATCCCACCCTTGCCGATGCTGTCAAGCGGATTGGTATTGCTGAACGCACCGGACGCGGTGTTGATTTGATCTTTCAAGGCGTCCTTCGCTATGGCAGACCCGAACCCGACTACTCCAGCAGCACTGCGACCACCGTCCAAGTCATCATCCGTTCCACCCAAGCCGATATTCCCTTTTTCAAAATGATTGTCGAAGAAGAAGCCCGAACGGGCCGATCGATTTCCCTCGATGCGCTGATTGTTCTCTCCCACCTCCGCACCGAACGTCGCATCGACATTGTCACAGCGGTCCAAGCGATCCAAAAGAATGAATCCGCCGCTCGCTCAATTCTAGAACGATTAGTCGAGGCAGGCTTAGTCGAACCACAAGGGATCAAAAAAGGTCGCACTTACACCCTCAGTGCCAGTATCTATCGTCAGTTGGGACAGAGCGCTGACTATATTCGCCAAGTTGGGTTTGATCGCATACAGCAAGAACAAATGGTCATCCAATATATTCAGAAACATGGTCGAATCCAGCGTAAGGATGTCATGGATTTGTGCCGACTCAGCCGCGATCAGTCTGGACGTTTATTGCAACGTATGCTTGCAGAGGAGAAGCTCATTGCCCATGGGAAGTCCAGGGGGGCATACTACACCAGCCTGTAATCGAGCGTTTAAACGCGCGGCTTCTTTGAAGAAACGCGCGCGCGCGTTTAAACGCGCAGGAAAGCGGTGCAAGTCCGATGGTTAGATCGTTTCACGACTTCTGGAAAACGCGCACAATTTACGCTGTGCGATCGCAACGACGAAACCCTAGAACGCATCTACATCTGCCGCCGCTTCCGTCACTTCTGCCCAGGGCGACAACCGAACGCCTCGAAAAACGCTTCGAGCTACATACCAAAATGACCACCCAGGAACCACCAGCCCAAAAACCTGCGACAAGCAAAAGAGGCAAATCGCGTTAGAACCAGATCAAATCCTTAGAGGTAGAGTCAATGTTTGCAGTTCCGAGTCCATCACCCAAGTTAACCCCCATTGAATATTTTGAATGGGAAGAACAGCAGCTCTGTCGCCATGAATACATCAACGGCGAAACCTACGCCATGAGTGGGGGAACCCAAAACCATAGCCGGATTGGCCTGAAAGTTGCAGCTTTACTTGATGGTCACTTGACTAATGGCAATTGTCGGGTGTTCAACTCGGATTGTCGAGTTAACCTAGTCGGAACTGATGACTACACCTACCCCGATGCCAGTGTGAGTTGTGATAATCGAGATAAAACCTCGATTCAGTACATTACCTATCCTTGCTTAATCGTTGAAGTCTTGTCTGACAGTACAGAAGCCTACGATCGCGGCAACAAATTTTTTCGCTATCGTCAGAATCCCCAGCTACAAGACTATGTATTGGTCAGCTCACGGGAAATTGCGATCGATCTGTATCGCAAAAGCGAAAATGGACGATGGGAGATCATTAATTATCGAGCGGGAGATATCGTAGAACTGCAATCCATCAACTTGAGTTTCCCCATTGAGCAAGCCTATCGCGGCATCGACTTTTTAGACGTTACCGGAGAGCCGATCCCATCCGAAAAATTATAACTATCGTTGAAAGACTATGAATAATCCTGTTTCAGTAAACCCTAGAACGCATCGACATTGGCCGCCGCTTCCCTCATCTTTTCCCAGGGCAACACCGAACGCCCCGAAAAACGCTTCGACCTCTACAGCCAAATGACCCGCCAATCCTAAAATCCCATGATTCAAATTCAGCTCAACCTACCCGAAAGCGCCTTCTCTGCCCTCCGCAGTAGCCCCGACGAATTAGCCCGAGAATTGCTCATTGCCGCCGTCGTCAAATGGTACGAAGTCGGCATGATTTCCCAATCTAAAGCTGCCGAAATTGCAGGCATCAGCCGCCAAGCCTTTCTCCAAGCCTTAGAGGATGTTTGAGAATAGCTTTAGCTGTAGCCGATGGTGACCATAGCCCGTACTTTTGCTTAAAAAAACAGGCACAGTCTAACCTCATTCGCTATGGAATCGCTGGCTTTGGCGAATTCTCAAACATCCTCTTAGCTCGATTTGAAGTTTCCCCCTTTCAAACCACCCCCGAAGAACTCATAGAGGAAATCAACCGTGGTTCAGCGCTGGGTCGTGAATGCTTCTCCCATCATCAGCTTGAGCAAGATCGACCGCATTCATCTACTCAGCCAGCTCTGCGATGAAATGGTCATCCCCCAGGGCGTCGCCTAATCCTCGGCTATACACCAGATTTGACTATATCTCCGGGTAACCTGATGCCAAGCCTTCGGCGTCCAGTCCATAAAACGCTGTAGCTCACCCTTATGAGCCTTGAGGATCGTTAGGTGCGATCGCGAATGTTCTCTGGCGTACAGCCCAGCGCCGAGAGCGATTGTGTAAGCTCTCGGCGCATCCGGGGCGAGAAGCTGTCGTATAAGCCCGAAGGGTCGGTGAGCGAAAAAGAACGCACCCGATTGTTGTCAGTTGCCTGTAGCAGGCTCAAGACTTTGGTTGTACCACCAGAACCGTTCTCGAAAGGATACCGTGTGGAGACCGATTGGACAGAGCGCAGGCGAGGGCTGCGTAGATTTCCCTGGGCGATCGTCGCCTTGGACAGAACAAAGGTCGCGGGAAAGATCTCAAACGCGATTTGCTGACCTTGCTGATACTCAACCAGGCAGACTTGGTTGGCTTCATTCGCGGGAATAACGCCGAGATAATGGGGATAGCCGGAGGCCGGAGGCTCTCCTTGCCACAGACCCAAAAAAGGGGCGGTGACCGGATTCGTCGCCTGCTGCTGCTGCTGCCAGCTTTGCAGCGCCTCGGTGAATTCCGTCGGCGGAGCGCTTGCCCCCACCCCCGCCAGGGCCAGCCAGCTCTGAATGTTGGCTGAAGCTTCATTGTTCAGGCGGGTCACCTCGCTGGAGGTTAAAGGCGGCAGTGGAGCACCGTTGTTGACCACCAAAAAGGGTTGCACCAGCGGGTCGGGCGAGGGCTCTGGTCCTGGAAAAGCTTCTGAATAGGGAGAGTCGGGACTATAGCTGGAGGGTAGCTTGACGTAGCCCCAGCGTCCCCCCCGCATGACGCTGTCGTAGTTGGGAACATCGTTGTTGTAATAGGTTGTGTAGTTTACCCGTACGCCGCCGTAGTTCACATAGGCATAGCCGTTGGAAATGTCTTGAATGTCTGAAAAGACCGGCGGTGTGACGAGACGTCCCTGGCGGTTGATCAAGCCACGGTCACTGCCCTGGCCGACCGGTGCAAACCCCGAGCGAAAGGAGCTTGCTGTCACAAAGGAAGCTTGGGGCTCAATGACCCACTGTCCGGTTTTATCGATGAAGCCATGCTGACGGATGCTGGCCCCCGTGATGGGATCGCGGCTCTCAATCCCTCTGACGGCCAACCCTTCTGAAAAAGAGGAGCCAAATTGCTCCTTGGGTATGTCTAGCTGGGGCTGGCCGCTGCGATCAATATAGGTCCACTGTACGGAGGTGGCGTCTTCTGGGGGATAGTACCCCACTGAAGCGAGTCCATCGGCAAATGGCTCTGCCCAGGTGAATCGAGGCGCGATCGCCACCTCCCCTGTGCGATCGATAAACCCATAGAGACTGCGGTCCGGTCTGTTGGGGTCGGGAACCTCGATACGGGCCAAACCCTCTGAAAACGACGACACCGACCGATAGGCCTGGGGGGGAATCACCCAGGCTCCAGTTTTGTTAATAAAGCCCCAGATTGCCCATCCTCTTGGGGACGGGCAGCGGCCAGCCCCTCGCGGAAGGGCTTGACCTCCCGGAATTGCGGCGGAATCACCCGCTTCCCAGAAGCATCAATAAAGCCGCTCATGCCAGCTTGCTTAACCGAGGCTAAGCCTTCAGAAAAATCGCCTGCTTCCTGAAATTGATCCGGGGGAATCACCAGCTTGCCATCGACATCAAAAAAGCCACTTCTGGAGATATTTTCATCATGTTCCAACAGGGCCAAAGGTTCAAACAGGGCCAACACTCGATTTTCAGAAGGTTTGCCCAGTTTCGTAATCCGCCAACCCGGCGGGGCAGTGGCAATCACCGCTCGCTCCCGTTGGGTATCAAACCAGCCTTGCTGTCCCTGGGTTTGCGCCAGCAACAGTTTCTTTAACTCAGCAGACTGGGGCAAATATCGGTACCCCGCCACGGCTTCTGTGGGGACGAGCCCATCTCGTCTGGCAGCCTGACAAAGAAAGGCCGCTGCTTCAGCGCGGCTGGTGGGCGCTTGCGGGCGAATCATATTGCCATGGGGGGTAGTCCACCACCATAAATCCGGCGGCGGCAGCTCCCAGGCTGGGCTGAGCCCAAGCGGGGACTTGGTCAGCATCGCCAAACAGTTCAAAGAGAACTGCTTGGGGGTTTGGGGGATGGGAAAGTCAGGAAACGCTGTCGAGATCCCCGTAGAGAACTTGCTCTGGGTTCGCTTTTGCATTGGGGGAGACGAGGCGATAGAGCACAGCGATGGCCTCGGCTCGACTGATGGGCTGATCAGGCCGGATCGTGCCATCGGGATAGCCGACAAAAATCCCCCGTTGGTAGGCCGATCGCAGCGCGTTGTAGGCCCAGTGCCGAGAGGACAAATCGTTGAAATTGCGCAGGGGTCGATTCACCGCGCCGGGATTGACCACGGGAAAACTGTTGAGCATGAGCACCGCATATTCGGCGCGGGTGAGACGGTTCTCGGGGCGAAACGTCCCGTCGGGGTATCCATTGAGCTTGTTTTGGGCGGCGAGGTCATCCACACAGGCCCTGGCCCAGTGGGACCCTGTATCGCGAAAGGGCGTTGCAGCCATGGCAGCGGGCGGCAGTGACCCCAGGGCGATCGCCCAGAGGGCAAGGGACGAGAGAACCGGGCTCGCGGCACAGCGCAGCTTGAGCCATCGGTTAAGGCGAGGACGATGAAAGCTGGAGCCGGTGGTGGTGGTGGGCATAGAGGTTTTGGGTGCTCGTTTCAAGAACAAGACGCTTAGAATTTTAGACAGTTATGAACTTTGTTGGGCCTGGGTTGGGCGGCGATCGCGCTGATTCAAGGGCGAGTCCAAGTGAGGGGTGATTTGCCAAAGACGAAGGCGATCGCCCTGACCCACCGCTAGGGTTCGGCCATCCGGGCTCCAGCTCACTACATTCGAGACTGGCGGCTCTGGTGGCTGCCACTGCTCTAAGGTTTGCTGCACGGTCCCTGATGTGGCATCCCACAGTTCGAGGCTGCCATCATTGAGGGCGATCGCCAGGCTCTGATGGTTGGGTCGCCAACTCAGACTAGACACTTCACCTTCAAAACCACTCAAGGTTTGAAGCGCTGTGCCCTGGGTTGCATCCCACAGCTTGAGCCGAATAACATCGCCCAAGACGGCCCAGCGTTGGCCATCTGGACTCCAGCTCAACTCCTCGATCCAGCCTTGCCCAGATTGGATTCTGCGTTCAATCTGTTGCGTTTGAGAATTCCAGAGTTGGATGGTGCTGTCCTCTGCGGCGATCGCCAGTTGCATCCCATCTGGGCTCCAGCTCACACTGCTAATCACACCTTGGGGCAAGGTCCCTTCCAAGGTTGTGGATCGAGTCTCGGGCGTGAATAGGGTTTGTTGCAGCTTGCCACGGTTGCTGTTCCACAGTTGCACAGTGCCAAAACCGCCCGTTGCTAGGGTCTGGCCATCGGGACTCCAGGCGAGAGCAATGGGCAGTCCTGGCTGGGTGGGAGCGGGATGAAACGAGTGTTCTAGCCGTCCGGTGGCAGTGTCCCAGAGATAGACCGCTTCCCCATTGCTGCTGGCCAGGGTTTGGCCATCCGGGCTCCAGCTCAAGGCCAGTAGCATTAGATCCTGCTGTTCTGCAGCGGCATCGCTCTTAAGAGACAGTTGTCCCTGCCACTGCGGTTGCCCGTCTGCCATCCCAAATCACAAAGCTGCCATTGAGCTTGCCCATGGCCAATTGGTCACCCTCAGGACTCCAGGCCAAGTTCCCGATCGCCGTTGCCAACCCCTCAGACGGGACTGAACCTGCACTGGGCTGCAACTCCCGTACCGATTGGCCAGGGCCAAGGGATTGGACCGGGGCGGGGCGATCGCTGCCATGGCCGTGAGTTGCTCGACCTCAGCCCACCAGAGGGCGGGGCGGTTTGTCAGGGCCAGTGCCAAGCCACAGCCGATCGCGGTCGTCGCGATCGCCAATAAACTAACTTTCAACCTCACCATGACCGCCAACCTCCTCCCAAGCGCAGCATTGACCCCCGCCCATCGCTCCCCCCGCCCTGCTCAAAAGGCTTACTCCGAAAATGATTCGAATTATTCCTTGCTAATTTGGTTCCAAGCATTGACTATATTTCGCAACCCCCGAGGCACTTGACTCAAGGCCAAATCCACATAGTCCACTTGAATGCCAGGAGCTTCCAATCGTGTCGTGGGGGAATCGAACAAAACGGTTTCATTGAGATAGCGCATGCGGTCGAGATTCGGAAAGCGCTGTTGGGCCAGCAATTTCTCAAATGACTGCACCTCGCGGGCAGACAGCTTACGAATCAGCGATCGCGGCACCTGGGAACCACCCCGCTGACTCGATGCTTCTCGGTACAGCGTCCCATCTCGGAGCAACGCCACGATGCTGACATTTCCCGAGAGACCGCCACTCACCACGGTGCGAAACAAGGTTTGCTCATCGAAGCTGGGGTCAACCCTAGGCTCAGCTTCCGGGGAAAAAAGGAAACTGAGACCTGGGGATTCGCGCCGCCAGCAGTGGCATTATGGGCAATTTGGGTCGCATCTTCTGTGAGATGGTAGACCCAGGTTGTATTGCCATCGGTGAGCAGGGCGCGGAAGCCAAACAGCGCAATCTCGGTGCAGGCTTGCCCCGGCACAAAGATGCCGAGACAACCGTTCCAGAGGGCGGGCTGAAGTTCTAGGATTTGCAGTTGGCTGACGGGTCGCTGGAGCTGCTGGGCGGCGACCTTGAGCAGCCTCTGACTGCCGGAGAGAGTCAACTCCCCCCGAGCCGAGGGATCGCGGCCCAAGAGGGGCTCAAGCTGGAACTGCTGGCCGGTCAGGTTGGTGCGGTAGGTCCAATCCTGCTGAGGACTGGAGAATCGCACCCGCCAGCCCGGCAATTCACCGCCCCGACAGCGCTCATTGGGGCGAGCCAACCCCAGGCATTGATCGGGCCAGGTCACCCGGACGGCTTCGCGCCGTTGCACAGCAGATGGGGGAATATTGAGGCGTTGGGCGAGGTCTCGCTGAAGCGCTTGGAGCCGCGATCTAGAGGGGCCTGAATCTGAGGGCTGCCCCTGGGCCAAGGGAATTGCAACAGTCTCGGGGAGGGATGGGACTGAGGGGCGATCGCCCCCCCTGCCTCCGTTCCAGAGCATCAAGCTAGCGAACAAACCGGCTATGGGAGAAGCCATGGTCAGGGACCGATTTCGAGTTGAAGTGGACTATCCGGAGCATAACGGAGCGTTCCAGAGAAAAGTTCGTCGTTACCAATTTTGCTACCGTAGCTGAATTTTTCTAACAGCCCTTCAGGGGCCTGGCTGAGGAACCCGAGAACAGCAGGCTTTGATTATGGAATGGAGAGCTGTCCTTGGGAAGAGTGGCGATCGCAGTTCCAAAACTGTCCATTATGGGTAACTTCTCAAAAAGTGCTGATTAGCTCAGGGTAAGGGTTTCAGATGGGTGATTTGATCACACTCCCAATATGTGCGATGCAGGGATAAACGCTACAACCCTTTTTGCGAAAAGGTCACAGGGATTTTAGAGCATATGAACTACATGAATCTTTTTACCAGTTAAGAGCCTGTATCTCAGTCAGGGAGAGCACCAGCGGTTATTGAGAAGTTACAAATGAGAAAATGTTTGGTTTACGGAAACTGCCAAGCAATGGCAATGAAATATTTTTTATCTGAACATCCGTTGTTCTATAAAGACTATGAAGTACTTGATATAAAAGCGGTTCATTTACTAGATCAATCCGACATTGAGCCTCTAGAAAAAATTGCATCTTTAGCTGATTTGTTTATTTTTCAGCCTGTTTCTGATAATTATAAAAACATGCCTAAATTGTCTACAAATTATCTTTTACCAAAGCTTAGGCGTGATTGCCAAGTTATTTCTTCCCCTACCGCTTACTTCACTGGATATCATCCAGAAATAACTTATCTTCAAGACGATTATGGATCTATAAAAAATACGCCTTTTCCATATCACGACATGAACATTCTCCGCTTATATAGCGAAGGAAAAAGTATAGAGGAAGTCGTAAGACATATAGAAAGAAAAGATTTTTACGACTTATCTTTTGTTCAAAGCAATCTTTATAAAACTAAAGATAATCTTGCTAAAAGAGAAAAGAACTTAACAATAAAATTGAGTGATTTTATTGAGAAAAACTATAGAAATCACAAGCTTTTTCACTCTTTTAATCATCCCAGTTACAAGGTTCTAGGATATCTTTTTGCGCAGATTATGCAAAAAGCAGGTTTTCAAGAAGATCATCTTTTCAAATTCTTTAAAAACCAGGATATTCTTTCTAGAAGTTCTTTTCTTATATATTCGTCTATTCCAAAAATACTTTGCTTAGAATTTATAACAGAAGATGTTTATAAGATTGGTAATAAATATTATTCTCGACGAAAATGGTGGAAAAGTTTTTTGATTTTTACCATCTTAGATCTGGAGATGTTTCTTGTTTCGTTGAAAATACGTTATCAAGAACACGATTTTTAGCAATTGGCAGTATTACTGATCTAATCAAATTTATTACGCATTGGGGATTATGAGCGAATAAAGCGCGAAGCCCATATATTTTCTATAAGTAAAAGGAGTAGCTCAAATAATGAATGCGTTGCCAAAAACAATGACTTTTAAACAGAAGATAAATAAGGATTTGCAAATGAACAGTGAGGCAGTAATGAAAGATATTAAATTTCCAGACGCTTCTTGTCGCTATGAGATCTATGACGCAGAGACACTGAAGCCTGAAAATGAGTCTACCTACGTAAGATTAATGGAACTTGGCTGGTCTCAAGAGGACTTTGCCGGAAAAACAGTTCTAGATATTGGGTGTAACTCGGGCGCACTTTCAGTCTATGCTTCTCAGCTAGGTGCAAAGCATATTAAAAGCGTTGATATTCAGACAGAACTGGTTAGCTTTTTCTCTAAAGTCGTTAAAGAGCATAGTCTACCTATATCGGTTGCATCTGCGGGCGTTAATGACCTTGATCCGCAAAAAGATAAAGCAGATATTGTCTTGCTTATGGAGGTTTTGCATTGGTTAGTTGATCAGGGCATGACGGTAGCAGATTCCATAAGTAAAATTGCATCTTTAACAGCTGAAACTCTTTACATTGAAACGCCATGGGATATCAGTGAACCTGCTATTGCCAGGAAAGGAATTATTAAACATAGTGACTATAATATGGACTTAATCATAAACGAACTGAGTAAGCACTTTGAGAATGTTTGCTTCGTTCGATTTATGACATATTTTGGGCGAATGAAAGATTCGCGCCGTGTTTTGATTCGCGCCTCTGGCCGTCGTACTGCTGCGCTATCTCTTTCTAAGCTTCGCGATGCTAATTTAGTAAGTGTATCGCTAGTTCGTGGTTCTAATCACATTGAAATGGTAACGACTCCCGACGGAGTGAAGGTTCTAAAAACCTTACCCCGAAATAGCGCAATTCTTAAACTACCTAATAAGACCCTGGAAGATATTTTTGCTGTACTCGCACTAGATAGTAATAAGGTCATTGTTACGCCAGAGCGCATTGGAGAAAGCGTTCTTTATTTAGCAGAAGATGGCCATAGCTATATGCTGTTTCCCTTTGTTGGTGAGCTCAGTAACTTCTTTCCCAAGCCTTTAGCTCATAAACCAGTGCAAGAACCGCTCCAAGTTGCTCTAGATGTGCGCCGAGCTTTGCGCGGAGTCTCTACCAATACGATCAACACATTGAGGGAACATACCCCTAAATTACCTATGATCGATCTTTCTGCTCTTTATGCCACTATTGGTGAGCGTTCAGATGCTATTAGACTGAAAGAGTTTTTACGAGAAATGATTGCGCATAAGGATAAAGTAACAATGGAGACGCTGGATGCTGTCATCCATGGAGATTTGCAATCTGGTAACATGCTCACTAGCCCAATGGGTGAACCCAAAGTCGTTGATCTTGATTTGATACGCTGTGGTATGATTTATAGCGATATTCTTACCTGCGCTATATTTTTTGGACTATCCTTTGATGAGGTGTCTAAAGCTATTTCTATTGCCGTTGCAGAAGAAACTCGTGCATTATCCAAGCTAGATATTGTTCATGCAGTTAATCATTGTTTAGGATGGTTCCGGAATTCTATCAAAACCGAAGACAGCTCTTGGGAGCTCCGCGTAAAAAGAACCTTGATGGGCTTCGATACCATGATGCAGCTTAATCAGCTGCTATCATAGAAGGCCTTGTCTGCAATCATAATATAAGCAAAGCAGATATTGCTAGTGGTACGGCAGCTAAAAAATGTAGCTGCCGCCCTCTAAATGTTAGGACTCTTGTCTACTTTGTGTGCGGCGAAGAGCCCTAGCAGCCTTGCATAGATTAATTCCTCGGCAGCTCCAAGCTATTCATTAAAAATATCTGCATAGCTCACTTGGTAAAGTCACACTTAATAGAGAGGCTAATCAAATTTATGAGTATTACTAAATTAGTAGATGAAAAGGAGAAAATTTCACCTGAAGAGCTATCTCAACTCATCAGCTCGCCAAGAAAGTTGTTTGGGTAGCAGAGATATAAAGGAGCATCTCCAGAATCATGGTCTGCACATCATTCCGTCTCGATTCTACTGCGAAATACCAACAGTAAAAGACATCGAAAATTCGTTCGAGTTTAAAGAAAAAGAATTTGGCACATTTCATTCAAAAAAAGTTTTAATCAAACTAGATTAAGCGATTTTTTTGAAAAAGTAAAAGCTTTTTCTCACGAATTTAATCCACCCGTAGATAAAATAAGAGACGATGCATTTTTCTGGAAGAATTCAGCATTCTCTTATTGTGATGCAATGGCTTACTACTGCATTATTCGTATGTTAAAGCCGGAGCAAATAATAGAAGTTGGTTCTGGATTTTCCACATTGGTTGCAGAAGAAGCAATTTTAAAGAATGGTTTTGGCAAAATTGTTTTAATTGAGCCCTTTCCTATGCAATTTCTTAAGAGTCTTTCTACCGTAGATAGAATAGTAGAAAAATTTGTTCAAGATATACCTATTACCAAGCTTGTAGATTTAATTGAGCAGGGAAATATATGGTTTATTGATTCAACGCACACTGTAAAGCATGGCAGCGACTGCCTGTATATGTATCTCAAAGCTATGCCAGAGATAAAGAAGGAGATGATGATACATTCTCATGATATCTTTCTTCCCTTCTCATTCTCAGAGATACAATTAATTGACAAAAACATAACATGGACGGAACAGCATCTTTTATACGCATATCTTTTGGATAATCCTCATGCTCAGGTAGTGTTTAGCAGTACTTACAGCCATTGGTAGTGCTTTTGTGTAAAGGATAAAAGAAAACAAGGGCTATTTGTTGTGGCTCAATATGGATTTCAAGGAGCTATGTGAGGAGCACCTCTAACAGGTTAACAAGTAAAGCCCTGCCTCGCTTTCGGACGTTGTGGACAAACTCAAAGAAGCCCAGATACAAGGGCAGCTTCTCCTGAGAAATCCCTCGATGAGGCCTCAGCCATGAGCGCAACAGTGACCAGAATCCCTCCATCGTGTTGGCATGGATCTCACAGAATCCATCCCCATCCTCATCCCTGGCATACTCTCCTGCGCTATGGCACACCGTCTTGTGAGCATATCCCCACTTCTCCAAAGAGTTGTAGATGCTATATTCATCCGTATACACCATCGTTCCTGCCGCAACTGTTGCTTTGATGATCGGTTTGATAGTCACCTGCTGAACGTTCTCCAGCATCTTGATGACCACATCTCCCCCTCGTTGAATCATCCCGAAGACTGGCGGCTTCTCCGTTTCGAGCGTCCCCCTCCCCCGAACCCCCTTGAGTTTCCTCGGTCTCCCTTTCCTGTTTTTTTGACACCGCTGCCGGATTGCCTTTGTGCCCTGCGGTGATGTACACCTCATCAAACTCCACCTCTCCAGAAAGCTCCACCTCGGGCTTGGCTTCTATGATTCCCTTTCTCAGTTGTGTAGCCATTTGATGCACATCGTCTTTGTTCAGCCCCAGCTCTTGTGCGATCTGAGCATTCGAGAGGTTCAATCCCATCAAGTACAAGCAGCATATCCACACTCGCAGGGATTGGCGGCGACCCGCGAAGATGCTTCCTGTGAGGTCGTCAAACTGTTTGCCACAGCCCGAGCCCTGACATTGGTAGCGTTGACGGTGGGTATGAGTGTCGTGCAGTCCCCGCAGCTTCACCTCTTTCGAGCCGCACTGAGGGCAGCTCACCCCCTCGGACCAGCGCAGCTCTCGCACCGTCTCGTAGCACTTCTTCTCGTCTATCAAGGAGGTCAATGTTATCATCACAGGATACCCTGGAAACTCTGTAATCCCCTCCCACGCTAGCAGATCGCCTCCTCTTACTCGGGCTCCTTGAAATCCATATTGAGCCTGAAGCCAAATACCCTGAAGCAACGAAGTGCCTGAGCAAAGACCGCGAGGCATTGCTGGCCTTCTATGACTTCCCCGCTGAGCATTGGCAACATCTGCGTTCGACAATCCGATTGAGTCCACCTTTGCCACCGTGCGCCTGCGCACAGACCAGACCCGAGGGGCCGTTTCTCAAGACAGCATTCTCCCTTTGGTTTTC
>JAAUQQ010000065.1 GCA_012032745.1 Synechococcales cyanobacterium RM1_1_8 | reverse complement strand
CGCCAGCGGCTTCATGGTCGGCTACCTGCTGCTGAACTACTGGTCGCTGAAACTGTTACTGAGCACCACCACCGCCGTCACCCTGTTCAAACTGATCACCCCGCTGTTGACCGCCGGCCTGCTGTTGAGCGAAAGCTTCCATGCGGAAAACTTCGGTGTTGGCCCGACCGAGTTCGCGCCCAACGGCTGGAACGCTGTTCAGACGTTCGAGTTAGAGGCTGATGGGTCGTTTTTCAAGCCTGGTTGAAGTGGCTGCTGGGCCAGTCGAGCGGTGGGTTTGAAAAGACATTTCCCATGCGGGTAAGGTTTCATTTTCCCACGGCTGATTGGGATGACTAGAATAGCTGGACATCACAGGCTCTGCTCCTGGCAGGTGGCCCAAGCCCCCCCGAGACGGTTCTCTTTTCACCGTTAGATTGCTGAATTTTTAGGATGATCATTACCCAATCTAAGGCAGCGGGCTTTTCTCAAACCCTGCGGGCTGTGACCGAGAAAGCAGGTGCGGTTGTGCTGGGTCATAACCTGGCTTGCTCAACGATTGAGGAGCAGAACGCGGTGATGGTAGCCGTGGCTCAGCTCAATAGGCGAGTGCAAAAACCGATGGTGCATTACGTCATGAGTCTGGCTCCGGGGGAGCGGCTAAGCGCATCCGATTGGCGGAAACTGGCGCGGCACTATTTGAAAGGGATGGGCTACACCGACAATCACTATTTGCTGGTGCGCCACAGCGAGCCAGCGAAGCATGATCAGGTTCATGTGGTGGTGAACCGGGTGCGGCGTTCATCGGGAAAAGCGGTTAGTTTGAACGGTGACTACTACCAGTCCCAGCTTCTGGCGCGTCAGCTTGAAGGGACGTTTAAGCTGAGGCCGGTGCGGGGTGATCTGGGACCGTTGAAGCAACGACGGCGGGGGGATGATGGGATGTTGCGAGCGCTGCCGTCAGAAGTCAAACATCGGAAACTGGCGCGGCAGGCGCTCCGGAGCCTGGTCAATGAAGGGCTATTGCTGAGCGAGGATTTAGACCAGTTTGTGCATTTCCTGGAAGCGAGAGGGGTGAATGTGGAGCTGAAGCGGGAGCGGGGGAAGTCCGAAGGGATTACCTTCAGTTATGACCAAGAACGATTCTCTGGGAGCGAGCTTGGAGGGGGGTATTCTTTGCCGAAGTTGCGGAGGGCTTGGGAGGATGCCGCCGTTCCTGAGTCTGCTTAAACAGATGGGCTGTTCCGGCAGTGTGGCGATCTGGGTCTGGTGGTGATGGCGTTTCGCGGCGGTTGAGGAAGGTGCAGCAGCAGATGAGGGAGCGGCAGAGGGAGTTGGAGCGGGAATGAGAATGAGTCAACGCTTTGGGTCCATGATTCTCCTAGGATGGAGGAGTTTACAGCGACAAATATGGGTGGTGTTGTGATGTCGAGTTTTTACCGGATTGCTCCAAGAGTGCTGCCTGCTCAACCGCGTTCTGGTCAGCGCTCTGCTGCCCCTGAGATGCAGCGCCAGAAGCCTGAACTGGAGAAGACCTTGGCTCGACTTCGTTCTGCCCAGAGTCGGCTACCTGATAAGCGGGGAGAAGCTTGGGCTGAACCTGCTGGCTCGCCTGTGGGTGATGACGTTTGGCCGGTGATTGATGAGCTGTTACACGACTGGCTGTATGAGGCTTAGGGATTAGCGTTGACTAGCCGAACCAGATGACAACTTGGTAGGTTCCTGATTGCCTGAAGCGGGCGAGGCTGAGGGGGTCACCCGCACGACGACCGGGAGCTGGTGGAGGCTTGGTTGGGGGCTGGCTTGTCTGGTCAGCGGAAGGACTTTCAGATTGCGAGGCTGGCGATCTGGTCTAGCCGACCGGATGCGGCGAAGGCATTGGTGTTTAGCCCGGATGTACAGCGGTTGAAGCAGGAGCAAGTGGCGATAGATTATCTACGGCAGTTGATGGAGGGGGGGCAGGAGCGACTGAGGGAGATAGACAAGGAGAAGCAAGCTCGGATGGACCAGGAGCGGAAATCTTGCAGGGAGCAGCGGGAGCGTTAGATGGAATTGGAGCATGAATGAAGTACGAGTCCACTCAATCCATCTCAGCGCAAATTGCTTCGGGCTCTGTCTGTGCCGCAACGAATGATGAACGGTTCCGTCAAGTTGTAAAGCTGCTGCTATCGGTCATCTCTGGAGTCTCTGGCCTGCCGTAGAATCAGAGCATGTCCTCCGCTGGCTAAGCGAAAGCCCTATGAGTTTTAACCTTGATAGTCTCGATAAGCTGGAATTCGATCAGGCTGATGACCAATTAAATGACTACATTGATGAACTGATTGATCTATTTTCTCAGTCCCCAGAAGGTCAGACCTATCAGCAGCAGTACCCAAATTCAGGTGGATGGGTCAGCACTTTCCTAGATCTGGGATATCGCTATGAAGGGGTGACGCCAACGATGATCACTCAACGAGAAGTTGGGGTGCTGATGGAAGAGGTCTTGCCTCGCAAGATTACGCTCCGCAGCGCCGAGGAGGCTGAGGATGCAGTGCCAGAGTTGATTGCATTCTGGTCTTATTTGGAGCGGGAATACCAGCTCAGTCATGCTGGAGCAATCCTCAAGTATCTGCGTGAAATAGCAGGTCAGTTTGGGGGCTGGATGATGGACCCTCAGCGAGCTGGGATGGCCAAGAGCTTTATGATGGGAGGAATGCAGGCTGGATTTGACATGAGCAGTCAGCAAGGCCTCAATGAATTTCAGGCCGTTTACAATGCTCAGCTCTTAGGAGCGAGTCCCTCTCCATCGCCCAAGCGTCAATCTTCTAAACAGACAACAAAGGCCAATCTGAAGGGATTTGGCCATGTCGCTCGCGCTAAATCGTCGCGTCGCAAAAAGCCTAATTAAAGCGGTGCGATGGAGAAAGTGGCGTGTAAAAGCGAGGATTAGACTCCTCTAGTTCTAAAATATGGCTCCTCGAAAGCAAGCTCAGACGGTTTACCAGCTCAAGATTACGCTCAGAGATATCCGGCCCCCGATTTGGCGACGGGTACAGGTGCGTGGTGATGTAACGCTAGGGCATCTGCATTGGGTCATTCAGTTTGCAATGGGATGGACCCACTCTCACCTGCACTCATTCTCGATTCAGGGAATAGATTACTCGATGTCCATGCCTGGCTTGGGCCTCGATGAATTGGAGATGCGCGACGAGCAGCCCGTCAAGTTGAGCCAGGTCATTAGCGGAGAGAAATTCAAGTTTCTCTATCTCTATGACTTCGGCGATGGTTGGGAGCATGAAGTCCTGGTTGAAAAGGTGCTGACCGCCGAGAGTGACACTCGCTATCCGGTCTGTATCAAGGCTAAACGGGCTTGCCCGCCCGAAGATTGTGGGGGAACGTGGGGGTATCAGACGTTGCTAGAAGCCCTCAAAGACCCTAAACATCCTGAGCATGGGTTTAGGCTCGAATGGGTTGGCAGTTCCTTCGACCCAGAGGATGCTGAACTCGATGAAGTCAATGAGTTGCTGAAGACGATTCCTCATGACACGGCTGGTTTTAATGGCTATATCCCATAACCGGTGAGGGTTACAGTTCCAGCCTGTTTTCCTGTTTATGACGACTCAACCTCAAGCCCCTCAATAGCCACCATGTCCAAGAACCCACCCATCACCAAACTCCTCACCAAAGCCAGCAACCTCAAACAAAAAGACGAAACCTGGGAAGCCACCGTCCGACTCGGTCGATTCTGGATCACCCCCCACCGCCAGCCAGCCTACCGACCCCACATAACCCTCCTAAGCCGCCCCTCCGGAGCGATCCTCTGTAGCCAAGTCCAACAACTCCAACCGAGCCCCGAACAAACCCTCGGACAACTGTTAAAAGCGATGTGCCGTCCTGCCCCCGGAGCCGGCCGCCCCTGCCGCCCCTGCCAAATTGACCTAGACAACCCTGACTTGGTTGCCAGCCTCGCCCCCCAACTTCAAACCATCGGTATCGATTGCCAATATCGCTCCCCCCTGGCGATCGCCCAAAAATCACTGCTCTCCCTCGAAAAACAAATGAACCGAGGGCAAGACCTCTTCCCCGGCCTCCTCAGCATCTCTACCGTGACGCCGCCCCTCGTCCAACACCTCTACCAACTCGCCGCCGACTTCCACCAAGTCGCTCCCTGGCGGACCCTCAGCGACCTCCACCCCATCGAAATCTGCCATCCCCCAACGGCCAAACCCCGTTATGCCGTTGTCATGGGCAGTGGTGGTGAGATCTTTGGCCTCGCCGTCTACGACAGCCTGAAAGACCTCAAACGCATTTACAACCAGCCTTTCGAGCTCCAGCCAACCGGCCCCAAAAGCAGCTGCCTCATGTTTTACTTCGATGAAGCGATCGCCATGGCCTTCGATGATCTAGACGATGCTGCGAAATACGGCTGGCCAATCGCCAACGAGACTGCCTACCCCGTCTTTGCCCGCAGCACCCCCCAAGACACCCTAACCACCCCCAGCGCCGCAGATTTATTTTGGCTCGAAGGGGCGCTCGAAGGGATCCTGGCCTACTACAACCACCATCAAGAAATGGAATGGGGCCGAGTGAAACCCGCCGACCTCACCCTGCCCATCAACAGCCTGGGAGCCAAAACCCAATTGAAATTGCGTCTGCCTGCCTTTTCGCCATATTCAGACTGAGCTGCCTCTGCCCGACGCCTCCGAGACCACACTGAATGCCAAAGCAAACGTCTCCAACCCGTAGGAAAGGCCGAGGGTTGGGCTTCAGCAAGCCTCAACGTTTAGCTATCCAACTCAACGAACCCATGACTAGCTGTTGTGTGGCAGCAGCAATTGCCGACAACGCTCAACGAGTTCCATCGAAGGATTTTCAGCCTTCTCCAGTCTCCTACTAATCTTGTCCAGCACCGCCTGATACCACCGCTGTCGTTTCCGTGGCCAAGCATCATCTAGCTGAGCTACCAGCACCGCCAACGCCTCAGCCGCCAGAATGGCATCCCCAGACAGGAGATATCCCAGATTTTGCTCCACAAAGGCCTCATACCGCTGGAGCTCCAGCTCAGAACCGGACTCAGAAGCCTCTTCCTCGTCACCCAATCGCTTCCAAGGCGGATTCACCAACGCCTGAGCCAGCAATTCCTTCGTCTTAGAGATGGCTTTCTCCCGTCCCAAGCCGGTGAAAGCCCCGGCTGGCAAGGAATTACCATACTCCCCATCCGCTGACCCCGTTTGAAAAGCGCTCAAATCCTCTGGTAGTAGGTTATTACCGGATCTTTGAAGAATAAGCTTGTGGGAATGTGCCAGCTCCGCTGCCCCTTGAGGGCAAGCGGGCGGGCACTCACACAAATCAGGGCTTGGTTCCTCTGATTTGCTTTCAAATTCGGGGTGCCAGAGCGATTTGTACCGATAGAGCGTATTGCTGCCAATACCTTGCTGACGCAGGGCTTGGAATCGTTCGGTAATGGCCTGGGGCCAAGTCTTGGCTTGATTTAATAGGTCTACAGCCGCTTGGATTTTGCCTTTGGTCTGGTTAACCAGCTTTTGGTGATAGCTTTCAGCGGGTGCCTCGGTTGATGACGCTACTGGGGATTTGTACTTGCCCAGCTCCTTGCCATAGGGAAAGTAATGACTGTTTTCAATGCAGCGAACCCAATCCGTCACCCGCTTGACGAGTTCATGCTGATGCTTGCACCAGGTCTTATAGCCTGGCAGGACTTTCGCAGCAGCCACCACCTCGTCAATGAGAGCTTTGCCAGTGAGCGGCTCTCCCCCAGCGACGGCATGGTGAAAGATGAAATAGCGCATGACCAAACGGCCCAGTAACCGGTTGGTCATGCCCTTACCGGTCCACCCCAGGTTGATCTCCGCCTCCAGGTCATTGAAGAACTTGTCGGCTTTTCAGAGATGAAGACCCGCTGACGCTTCTGCTGCTTGATGACCTGGGCGACCTTCTTCGCCGTCATCAGGTTCTGAGCCTGACAGCGTTGCCACAGCTCCACAAATCGTTCTGGACTGCTGTAGACCGGCTCTAAGTCGTCGTTGAGTAACTTGGAGCCAGGGTCTTGCAGGGGCAGGCGATGGGCATTGAACAGACTGGGAGACCCGGTTTTAACGTACTTCTTGGTATTGGGAAAGACCTCCAACTGCCCCCCGCGAAGCTTAAAGCCCTTGTTAGTCAGCAGTGTGGAAACGGCACTGGCAATCTGCCAGGAGCGCTGGGAGCGCTTAAAGGGGAAGTAGAGATGCAGACCGCCGCTGTAGCTGGAGGTGCAAGTCACCGCAGCGACCAAATCCAGAGGCTCTAAGGCTTCCTTGATCTTGCCAATGGCCAAGGGGTCTTGCTTGGGATGGTAAGGACTGTCGATATCAATATCGAGCAGACAGTAATGGGTCTTTGAATCGAAGCGTACGCCAAACAGTTGCCCACCCTGAGGATGAGGCGGTCTGAGAGGGGGTGGCGCGTTTCAGTGATCCAGTTGGGCTTTTGGCCGGGGTCAGGGAAGGGCGCTGAGATATAGCTGTAGCGGAATGGAAACAGCGAGAGATAGGGCTGGCCTAGCTCTTGGATGTATTCAGACCGCTTCGGGGGGGATGCAGCAATCATGGTTCATCGGCCTCTGAGGGAGGGCATCGACGAACGAGCGTTGAGCCAAGGCTGAACCCGCCTGACCCAGCCTAGAAATAGAGCTGTCATTGCACAGAACCACAAAAAAGGACAAACAATCCTGTGACGTGAAGAACTGTGCTAGACTCAAGGGGAGTTTTGAGACCTTGAATGCGTTTTGCACGTGTTCAACCGTCGAAGCCCCTGGACAGCCAATCCGTGGGGTTTTCGCGTTTTAAAGACGAGTCTGAGGGGCCAACCTCGGACTTTCGTCGTTTAAAGGGGTACAGGTTCCCCCGCGAAGCTTATTTGAGATGGGTAGAGACCTAGCGCCCACGGTGACAACGCCGTGCTGGGTTTCGCTACGCTAGGCCTAGATAGAGGGCGGTCTGCCGCGCCAGTGGGGGAGAAAGGGCATGGGGAGGATCTAGGTAATCTATTTAGGTATTAAAGCAGGCTAGCAGAGTGCAGCCCTGGGAGAAGCATGATCTGTATCAATCTCAAGTAATTTGAGAGGTTGGTGCTTGCCAAGTCGATCTGTATCGCTTACACTCCGGTGTATACGAACGAAACCGCCGCAGCTTGCGCCGCGTTTTGAAAGAATTAAAAGGCCGTTCCCTTTCTGTCGCCAAACTCGGGGGAGCGGTCTTTTGCTTTTGATTGGAAGGGTACTGCGCTCCCAAGGCGGATGCAACTGCAGCCGTTCGGGCCTAGAAAGCCCACTCTGAGAGCGCCACCCCAACTCCAAGCCCAACCGCTGCTGCTACCAGAGCGATGACCCAAGGGAATGAACGCGGCGAGTTACCAGGCTTTGGGGATGCAGTTTCACCAACCTCCTCAGCTTGCTTGAGTTCCTGAATCGTTAAATTTGTTGCTTCGATTGTCTGTGCGTTTTCAGCTAGCTTAGCTTGTGTCCTAGCCTGTATGGCGCTGATTTCTTTAAGCTCTGGCAATTGGGCAAGGGTCATTGATTCCGAACCTCCAAAAGTATTTCTTGAAGCAGTGAGCGAATATCTGTGTCCAGGTCATTGTGCTGCTGCTTCAAATCCTGGATTTTCTGCTCATAAGCGTCACGCCGGGTCCCTAGCGCTTTGAGCACCTGAGATAGGTCTCCAACCTGCTTGCTAATCCCGGAAACATTCCCGGTTAGCGCCTCGATGGATTTCCCATTACTGGCGATCGCCTGGGCTAACGCCCGCACGATTTCATCGTTATCCATTGCAGCAATTCTGTTACTAAACTGAGTATGCCGTCTTCTGACACAAGTGTCTATTTTTTTGACACTTGTGTCAAAAAAGAGTTATTTTGAGTCTGTCAACAGCTGGAGAAAAGACCGATGGCCGAGAAAATGAAGAAACTAAGGCCCTCGGTGCTCCCTCTTACGGTGGATCGTGCTCGAAAGGTTGTAGCTGAAAGGCTAAGCCAGGCGGTTGCTGATTCCCTGGGAGATGGCGACGTGATCGATGTAGCGATGGAACTCCTAACCGGGAAACCAGAGTAGCGGAGACATAGAACCAAGTTGCACCGAAGCAGGACTGAGCACGGTTGATTGAGACCGCCCGCGTTCAGCCCCTAACCCCTAAAAAAACTAGGAGCTAAAAGAATTATGACCCGTAAAAGCACCCTCATTCAGTGGGGGTACCACCTTGGCGTGGCATCTGATGCCCATCAAGCGCAGGAAATGACTATGGCAGCGCTTGAGCAAGGCATTAGCGAAGCATTGGTATCGCGAGATCGCCTAATTTCTGGAGACTCAGAACCTGCCTACAACCTACGTGATGCCGTAGTGAACAACTGGCAGGTCATAAAGGCCGAGTTGCCCAGCACTGCACGTGCCATCGCCTCCAATCTGTTCAGCTAATTGATTGTTGGGGTGCCTTTTCCTGATGCTCCTACAGCAATCATTTCCCATGGCTCAACTTGATCCCCAGCCCAGTGCTGCCGCTTCCTATGCCCGCACTCTGATTGCCAAGGGATGCCCTCAGGCCCTGGCCCATGCTGCCGCCGAAGTATTGGCGACTGTGGATGGCCAGCGCCCGAGAACCTTGGCCGAGCAAGCGACCGTAGAGCGGGCCTGGGCTGCCCTTACCCGATAAATCTAATGCTGGATAATCCCAACGCCTTGAGAGATGGGGCGCTGACCGTGGCCGGTCTCTACGCCGCTGTTGCGGTCGCTGGCCTGACAGCGAATCACTGGCTTCCCAGCTTGGAGAAGCGGTTGCCGCCCCCCTTTGCCCCGCCGTTGATCCCAGCGCTGAAGCGCTAGCTGCCGTCTTTGCCCTGGCTCTCTTGGAGAGCTGGGGCTTCACCGTCTTTGAGATTTAGCCCCATGACTCAGCCATCAACTGATATTGAATCTGTTCTAACCCAAGCGACCCCCGATGCAACCCATGAATGGCTCATGCCTTCGGCCCTGGTTGCGGATGGGTATGGATGCAGCCCCAACACGATCAGAGGTCATAAGAAAGAGTATGCGAGTGAGCTGCTAGAGAATCAGCACTGGATTAAGGATGGCCATGGCCATACCCATTGGACAAAGCGGGGTGTGATTCGCCTAGGGATGTTTGTTCGCACGGAGCGAGCGAGCCTTTTTCGCGATGCGGCTGAACAACTTGTCCTAGACGTGACAGAAGGTCGCGTTCCGAATCGGGACGCCCCTGCGTTGCCCCGCTCCGCCAGCTTGTCCACCCTGGATGCGACCGCCGCCTTGATCGCTGATGTGGTCGTCAGCCAGCTCAGCACCGAGCAGATGTTGCAGGAGCGGGGTGAACTACCACGTCCAAGCCAAGCTGGACGCCAAAGTTACCGCCGTGGACGCCACCCGCCTGGGGGAGTCGCTGGCCCTGTACTGGGGCCTAGCCAGCCTGGCCGGACTGACCGAAGCCATCGCCGCCCTAACGAATCAATCATCGGAGGTGAATGCCCCATGATTCAACAACCGCTTCCCCCTTCCACCATGGCCCCCGGCAATCCCATCGGCTACGCCCCAATCTATGGGCCTCCGGCCCAGGCCATGGATGCCCCGACAACGCCGCTGCCAACGCCGGGGAAAGGCTCAGCCCCATCGCTGGCGTTGACCGTTGCGGTTGCCCTGGCGAGTGGAACGCTATTCGCCTTAACGGCCTGGGGCTGGGCGTTTGAGCGATATGGGGGAGCAGATATTAATGCTCTCCAACGCCAGGTGGAAGCGGCCAACGCAACGGCCATCAATGCGGAACAGAAAGCGGCCCTCGCTGCCGCCAGCCTCCAGGACTGGCAGGCCCATAGCCAGGCCCAGGGGCAAACCATCGACGGGGTGAGGGCTCTAGTATGCAAGTAATCGCCCAAGTGCATGACCAGTACAAACAAGCCAACCGCGCGGCCCTGGTCGAAGCGGTCAAGTCCTTGGTCCAGACCCTGGGCCTACTGGCTGGGACGATGGCCTTCGCTGTCGGTACTGGTTGGTACGTCAACCGGGAAGGCCGTGCGAATCCGGCGCTTGCCACGGCTGGCCTTCTCGGGACTGCCGTGGCCGCTGGCCTAACCTGCTTCCGTGCTGTCGATGCCAAGGCCGATCTAGACCTGTGGCTTCACCTGAATAGTGGGGAACGCCGCGCCCAGTTCACCACCCATCTGTTCACGGCCCAGGCTGAGGCCATGACGCGGATGAGTACCGTTTGGGCGGACAACGCGCTCGCCCAGAACGCTTGGCAGCTCCAGCAATGGCAACAGGCGCAAACGCCGAAGGCCATGCAGGCGTTTGCGCCTCAAACGCTGAACACCACTGCCGTTCCCGTCGTCACCGTTCCCGCGTTGCCGCCGTTGTATGACCTGGCCGCTGACCTGGGGCAGCATCCCCAATCCGCCATTATTGCCGGGGTGCCTGGGGCCGGTAAGGGCATGGTCGTTTCCAATGCGTTGCGCCACCTCAAGGCCCGATACCCGAACATCACCATCTTTGTGATTGACCCCAAGGCCGATGCCAAGGAATCCGGGTACTGGGATGGCATGGGCGCGACCGTTCGCCGTTGCCGGTTCCTGGGAGCGGATGCTGACGACTGCGCCCTGTGGTTGCTCAAGCATTTGGAAGAGTTCAGCGAGATTCGGGGGCCGAAGCTGATGGTGTTGGACGAAGGGAGCGCGGCGATAGCCACGCTCAAGCTAGCCCACAAGGACATCAAGGCCATGGGGCGTTTGAAGGCGTTTATCGCCCACATCTCCAGCATGGGAGACTCTGGCGAAACCTGGCTTTGGCTGATGGCGCAGATTATCCACGTTGCTGACCTGGGCATGTCTGGGGGATTTAGGGGGATTTTTCGAGCTGTGGCGATCGTCTCGCCAAAGAACCGTTTTGCCCTCCAATCATTCCTGGCCACTGACTTCGTACCGTTGCCCGATGGGGGCATGGTTGAGATTGATTCCCTGATGAACTCCAGCCCGGTTGGCCGCGCGTTCTTCGATGGCAAGTCTAACCAGTGGGTTCCCATGCCCAGGCTCCAGAACTGGAGCGGTTATGACCGGGACACTAGGCAAGCGTTGCCAGGGGCCAACGTACCCGCAACGCCGACGACGACTCCGGAGGCGCTCTCGCTGGAACGGGCCTGGGCCAACTCGCCCGATATGCCCGCCACTGGGGTGAAGGTGAGGCCAGAAAGCAAGCTGACCAAGCTGATGGCCTACTTGGAGCGCAACGCATCCACAACGCCCCTACCGCGCCGCCGTTTGCTGAGGAATTGGGCCAACAACCATGGGGTGAACAGCCAGCTCCTAGATGAGATGCTGATCAGCTTAATTGGATGTCGTCATGTCGTGGAAACTCCTGAGGGACTGGTTTGGAAGGGATAAAAACGACAGCACGACACCTTAGGGGTAGCAGCTCAAACGTCCAGACCGTATGTATTTTAGGGTGTCGTTCTGGGTGTCGTGCCCCAAAAACTAAGCCCATCTTGTGGCAGCATCAGGGAAATCGCCCGCCATGCAGCCACAGCCGGTGAAATGCCGGACTATCCTGCGCCACTAGGCACAGACTCACGATGTCTCCGCTCAGCAGCTTGATCAGATGCTGGAGGCGTTGCTGACTTCCAACACCGTTGTCATCTCCTCAAAAGGGTATGAATGGGTTACGGGATGACGGATGACGACACCGGATGACGACACTGCACCGCTGTTTCATGTTGAAACAGCATGGCCAGCCTCAGTTGACGGGGCTGGCTTGATAGGTGAAAGGCCAGATGGGAACTTGCCAGCATGACTCTTCAAGAGATTTTGGATTTGGCGGATGAAATTTCGGCTGACTGTTGCGTCAAGGAAATCATGGGAGAGCGGTTGGCGCTCGCCTACGTTCCCTACGAATCTGGGGAAAGTTTTTTGGATCGGCTATCCGTTGAACTTGGTTACAATCCAAGGTGTAGGGGAGCAGGCTCGGTCTACGTCACGATTCAGAAAACGGCCATGGACAATGGCAGCAGTATTGCGATTTTGAAAATAGAGGTGGATTAATCATGGCGCTCAAACTGGTCTCACTCAGCGATGCTGCAACCGAAGCAGATCTTCAAGAAACGTTCGACTTTGCTCGCCGCGTCCTAGACCCCTCGCTGCCATCTCCCCATCCCCAGGGGCGTAGCTATGAACATGAGGGCCAGCTCGGCACCGCTTGGTCCGTTCCTGCTGATGGCATAGAGAATTTCTGGAGCAAGTTTGAGCGCTCCGAGTTTGTGGAATTGCCTGATGGCCGATGGTGGAGACCCAGGCCATAGCAATAGGCTAAGGTAGCGGTTATGTTAACCTGCTGCGATTTTAGGTCGTTGGGCTTTTCATTGGGCACCTACCGCATCGCCTACCCTCTCCCATTGCCTATAGCGGTTCTCGCATGGATTGACGATGCCTCTACAGGCTGCAACGTTATCGCTGCGTGATTGCTGACTCAGCAGCTCAACTGAAAACCGCTATATGCTCCCATCAACCGCCGCCGAACCCTGATCGCCGCCGCCATCGTTTCTCCCTTCGCCATAGCTGCCGGTCTGGGGGTGGGTAAGCTGTACGCCATCTACAATCCTGTCACCATCACTGTTGTTCTATCTAGTACCAAGTCAGGCTTGAATCGAGGGATACAACTGCTTGAGCTTAATCCGCGCATCAGCACAGGAGAACTGCCAATCAACCGTCGATTTTTGCTGATTGCGTTGAGCTTCCCAAGCGGCAACCTCGGCTTCAAGGGTAGCCTTATCCGGGATACGTCGGTCTAAACATTGGGTAGCCAAAACGCTGAGTTCGATTTCCGCCATATTTAACCAGCTACCGTGCTTTGGAGTGTAGTGAAATTCAAGGCGTTCAAGAATACGTCTAGCCTCAGCAGGTTCGAAGGTCTGGTACAACGCATGGGGAACATGGGTATTGAGATTGTCCATGACAACTCTGACCTTTTTCGCTTTAGGAAAGGCTTCATCGACCAGATATTTCATCTCAATGGCGAAGTCATTTTGCGTTCTACGGTCGGTGACATGGACATGCCGCCAGGCCAGCAGCGGAGCAAAGAACATGAACAAGTTGCTCACTCCTTCACGTTTGTACCTGACTGACTGACACAAATATGGTCTAGTTGCTGGGACATAGGAAGACGCTGAAGCTGTCAAACAGCAGGTTTCGGTAAGAGCGTTCTTTAGCTTTATGAGAAGCAAAACAAGGTTCTGGGTCTGTGATGGGCAAGGGCAAGGGTGGGAAAAGGGTTCTGCCCTTGTGCAGCGCCCCTTTGACCCAGTTAATGCCAATTTTGAGAAAACTGATTCCCCGGTCCCAATGGGGGTCAACCTGACGACGTAACCCAGCGACCTGGACCGCGAGGCCCTGCTGGGTGCAAAAGAGCAAAGCGACCGCGACGACCAAATAGAGACGGGTGATGGCCTGGGCATCGCGCAGTCGCGATTGTTCAAGTTGGAATGCCCCAGATTTGCTGTCCAGGAACAGCTCCTCGCAGCAAAAGCGTTCGCCGTACCTGCGAGGCACTTCCAAGCTGGGGGGCAAGTCGGTGATGATGGCCCAAAAGTCATCTTTATCAATGCCATGGGGGTAGGCCAGCACGAGATTGCATCGGTGCAGGCCGTCTTCCCAAAGCCCGATGTTGTGGTAGAGCTTGGCTTCTCCCAGCTTGGGAGCTAGATAGCTGATGGGGCAACTGCGACCTTTGCCCAAGGGGCCATGCACCTGGGTATCTCTCGCTAAGCGCAAGCACCAATGCCAGCGGCTTTTTTCCAGCCAGTCGAGTAAATCATGACAAGCAAAAGCGCGGTCTGCGAGCAGAGTCACGTCGGTGAACTCACACAGCAGCCAATGAGCTTGGTCTAACAGGAGCCGATATTCCTCGAAGGCAACGCTGGCGCTCTTATGTTTGATCGTCTTCCAAAGCAGCGGTACTGCTCGGCCACAGCAGACCACCGAGAGATGAATCATGCAGTATTCATTCCAAAGCATCGTCGTATCGAGGGCGAGGGAAACGGGGCTCTGCTTCCAGCTCCCGATGGCCTGCATCACTAAGGGCACATACCAGTCGCTGACCGTGATGCGGGGATTGGCGAGGAACCGACGCCAGCGCCGCTGGTAGCTCTGAGCATACTGGGCAGGACTTTGCACGTAGGGCTCCCAGGCGGTCAGGTTCAGCTTTTGGCTGTACACCAAGCCCACCACCATCCAAGCCAAAGCTTTGAGGTGCCGTAAGTCTTTGTGAATGCTCCATTGAGCCAGGTAGCTCCAAAGGGCACTATACAAGTGGGGAGTTGGAATCATGGAATGTTGTTGCTGTTGTAACTACAGCATTCCCTTCCAATTCCCCTCTCTCTATTTCTCTCGACACCTCATAAAGATGTGTCAGTCAGTCAGATCCTTGCCTCCTATCCCCCAGACAGGGCTGGTTTCAGGAGAACGTATCGCACGCCCCGACGCTGGCAAAAATGGGCCACATCTCTGTCCGTTAGGGCAGACAGGCATAGAGCCCTTCTGATTACAACGTAATTAAGATCTCAGCCGCATTACGGGCTTGGTCAAACAGGCTCAGATCTCCCATGATTTGAGCACTGGTAAAAGCACCCTCTATCAGCACGAGGAGCATTTGGGCCAGGGCCTTGGGAGTCGGGTGACCCAGCGCCTCGGCTTCCTCCTCCAAGAGGTCGAGCAACTGCTGCTGATGCTCGACGGCGGCTTGGTGAATGGGGTGGGAAAGGGGACGAAATTCGGATGCGGCATGGTGGAAGATACAGCCCGTAAAAGAGCCGTCGCTAGGATGCTCTAGAGCCGCATTACTCGCGTAGGCTGCCATGTAATCAAACACCGCGAGGATGCAAGCGCTTGGTCATCGCCGACTGCATCCAGAGCGGCTGCTAGTTCCTCTATCCTCTGCTGGTGCGCACGGGCTAAGACAGCCAGGACCAGCTCATCCTTGCTTTTGAAATTGTTGTAAAGCGTCATGCTGGCAATTCCGGCTTCCTGAGTAATCAGGTTGATGCCCGTAGCGGTAAAGCCATCCTGGGTGAACAGCCTCTCTGCGGTATCCAAGACCAATTCACGTTTCGATGCTCTAGCCATCGTTGAAACCGTGGGACGGGAGATAATGGGATAAGTTCAAGTCTTTTCATGGTAGATCATCTTTACTAAACCAAGCCCATAGCAGCCTCTATCATTGTTCATGGCCAAACAACCAGACCCGCCCCTCAACATTATCGAATATGGCGCTCTAGGAGTCGTCGAGAAGCAGGCCGTTCACTCTCCGATCTCCGTATCCCCGGCCCCCGTAATCGATAGCCGTTGGCTGAGGGTCCAAGAGTTCCTCCGTTCCAGGGAACTCGCCAGCACCACCCTCAAGGCCTACGAAGGCGAACTCCAGCGCTTCTGCGCCTGGACAACCAAAGCCTGGCATCAGGTCACCCGAAGAGACCTAGAGCGTTACAAGCAGGAGCTACAAACCCAGCCTTCCTCCCGAGGCAAGCTGCGCTCTCCGGAAACGATTCGGCGCACCTTAGCCACGCTGCAAAGTTTCTTCCAATGGTTAACGGTTCACGACTACATCGTTAAGGATCCAACGCTGCTGATTGAACGGCCCAAGAGCATCCCGGTCGTCTCTAAGGAATTCCAGATGGAGGAGGTCCGGGAACTACGCCTTGAGGCCAGGGGCAATACTAAGCTGCAAGCCAGGGATTTGGCCATGCTGTCGGTGCTGGAGCATGGCTTGAGAGCGTCCGAGGTTGTCGGGCTCAATGTCGAAGACTATGACGGCGAGCGCTTGCACATCAAGGTCGCTAAGGCAGATAGCGTCGGGACCGTTCCGCTGACCGACAAGGCCCGTGCCGCCATTGATGCCTATCTGAGCTGGCGGATGCGCAATGACTTTGAGGTGACGCCCACCGCACCGTTATTCATTTCACTGTCACCTCGCAATCAAGGTCAGCGTCTGGGCTATCACGGTCTATACAAGGAGTTTAAGAAGCTCGCTGAGCTTTGCGGCATTGAAAATGCCCACCCCCACCGTCATCGCCACACCTTTGCCACAAGTCTCGTCCTCGGCGGTATGGAAACCGCAAAGGCCAGGCGGCTGACCCGCCACAAGACAGAAGCAAGCTTTGCTCGCTATAGCCAGAAGGCGCTCGATGCGGAAGCAGAGCGGGAATTTTTAGAACGGTTTGGTGACAAGTGAGTTGGAGTCGGCACGACTAATATCCCTGAACTCATTTTCTAGACAACGATCAGAAACATCATGCTAAAACAACATCGAGTCCAATGAACCGTTACGGACACGTTGTCCGTAA
>JAAUQQ010000470.1 GCA_012032745.1 Synechococcales cyanobacterium RM1_1_8 | reverse complement strand
CAATATGGCACGAGATCACTGAGCGATCGTGATCTACTAACAATGTTGTACTCAGGGAGGCGACTTTTCTGCTGATCCACTGGATAGTATGAGTGCCTTGGGGAGATTCCCAAGTTGCGCCAGAAGAGCTGCCCGCAAAAGTTACTCTTCTCCAAACCGCTGCAGAAAACTCCCGTTCTGCCTCGGCATCGAGAGCCTTCTGGCTGTAGCGGGCAAAGCTTCCTTCTGTTCTATGCCTTGTCAGCCTCCTAGCCTTAGCACTATCCATGCCGCTGTAGACCAGCTCAGTGGCAAAAGTATGGCGATGGCGATGGGGATGGGCATTTTCAATGCCGCAGAGTTCTGCCAGCTTCTTGAACTCCTTGTAGAGACCGTGATAGCCGAGGCGCTCACCTTTGTTGCGAGGAGAGAGCGAAATGAAAAGTGGCGATGCAGGTGTTACTTCAAAGCCACTGCGTAGCCGCCAACTCAAATAGGAATCAATCGCCGCCCTTGCCTTTTGGGTCAGGGGCACAGTCCCAATGCTATCGTCCTTCGCCGCCTTGATATGGAGCCGCTCCCCGTCATAGTCTTCAACATTGAGCCCGACCACTTCAGAGGCCCTCAGGCCGTGCTCCAGCGCAGACAGCATGGCCAAATCCCTTGCCTGCAACTTGGCATTGCCCCTGGCTTCGATCCGTAGCTCATGGACCTCTTCAGTCTTGAACTCCTTCGATACCGCTGGAAGTGCCTTGGGCAGCTCCAGCAATAAGGTTGGGTCTTTGACAACGTAATTGCAGATCGCCAGCCACCGAAAAAAACTTTGGAGAGTCGTGAGGGTTCGTCGGATGGTTTCTGGAGATCGCGGCTTGCCGCGCTTGGACTTGCCTTCCTGGAGAAACTGCTTATAGCGCTCTAGGTCGCGGCGGGTGACCTGATGCCAAGCCTTAGGCGTCCAGTCACAAAAGCGCCTCAGCTCCCCCTCATAGGCCTTGAGCGTAGTTGGAGCTAGCTCCCGAGCCCGCAAAAACTCCTGGACCCGTAGCCAACGGCTTTCAATGATGGGTGTCAGAGAAGGTGTGGGCGTGGATACTGCTTGATTTGTAGTGCTCTGTGGACCGTTGTACTCAACAATCTTGAGCTGTGGGTCAGGTTGTTTGGGCATAGTCTGAAACGAGAGATTTCAGGAATATTGCTCAGCCAGGTGACCTAGGGTCTTTTCATGACCAGTGCTGTGGCAAGTCGTTGATGGTACTGCTATTGATGAGTTGATTGCCTAATACCGAATGGCCTTGGCTTAAATTAGGTCGCTGTCTATGGCCTAATCCTGCAAATGCTCTTTGGCTAAGCTGAAAACTGATTCTTTCAGAGTAAGCATCTGAGGACCAGTCAGATTGTCCCAGACCAGGCGTAGATCAATTTCAAAGTATTTGTGTGAGGTTTTATCCCTAAACTGAATCGGGCCACTCCAATTGGTTTGGGGGTGTGCAGCAACCCAATCGGGAGCATACTTAATGAGTCGTCTTACCCCTTCGCCAATTTCTATCACGCAGTATAAAATAGCTCTTTGAAGCATCTTATTGTTTAGGAATTCATCTAGACCAGTAGACAGATACTCGTCTAGACTCGTGAGGCTTTCTAGCAGGAGACGCAGGTAATATCTAGGATCTTTGGGCTCACTCATAGTTGTACCAATGACGCTTTGATAGAAGGTCCTAAATAAGGTTTATCCAGAGCGGAACTGGGAACGACGTCAACGCTATGACCTATTACCTGTTCAAGCTGCTCTTCCAATTCGCCTGGGAAAGCTCCATAGCCTGCTCCTGACGTATAGTCGTAGAGAAAATCAACATCACTTTCAGCGGTGGCGCTACCTCTAGCGACAGAGCCAAATACGCGGATATTAGAGCAACCGTGTTTTTCAAAGACTTGTAAAATCTCATTTCGCCGCTGTTGCAACATTGCAAGTGTTGGAATTGTGGCTGTCTTCATGACCTGATCCTATTAGCCGCTGCTTCTATTTTGGCACAATAGGCTGGGCTCCCAGCCTATTGTGCCATGCTTCATCACCGCTGTAGGGCATCGGTAGGTTGAAACGGGATGTTGATACAGTCCCTGTGAATCGGTGCTTGTCTCTCGCCGCTCCAATATAATTCTAATAAATTATCCTTTATTGGAATTACGCTAAAATTACACTATGTATCGATGTTGGATCACGTAAGCGCTAAAATATAGGCTCACTAAGGTTTTCAGCTTGGAGTGAGTGGTATGGCAAGCGAAGTGGTTTCCTTCGAGGTTTCTCAAGACCTGTTGGCCGCATTAAAGGTGGGCGTCCAGGACCTGGGGCGTGACATTTGCCTGTTGGCTGCGGTGGATTACTTTCAGCAGAAGAAGCTGTCCTTGGGGAAGGCGGCTCAGCTCGCTGGCCTGAGTCGCCTGGAGTTTATGGATGTTTTGGCGCAACGGGGCATTCGTGGTTGTTTGATTATGATGAATCTGAGGTGGCGACTGAGCTGGCAGGTGTTGCAGTGTTGGCAGACCTCCAATGAGTGACTGGATTTGTAATGCAACGCCTTTAATTGCCTTTGCTCGTATTGGTGAGTTGTCTTTACTGGAGAAAGTTGTCGGGTCGTTGACGATTCCGGCTGCGGTTGCGGCTGAGTTGTCTGCTCATGGCGCTCAAGGAGTGGGCGCTGTTGTTCTTTGGGGACCACCCCTGGATTCAGGTCCGTTCGTTAGCCTCCAGGCAGCAAGTGACCTTATTGCTGCCGACCTTAGATTTTGGGGCGAAGCAGAGGTGATCGCTTTAGCACTCGAAGTTGAAGCTCCCTTGGTGCTGATCGATGCACAGACGGGACGCCAAGTGGCTAAGTCGCTGGGGCTTTGAAGGTGACGGGGTCTGTGGGTCTGTTGATTCGCGCAAAGCAGCAGAAGCTCATTCCCGCCATTCGCCCCCTCGTCGAGCAAATGCGTCAGTCTGGCATCTACTACAGTGAGCGGTTTGTTCAGTCTGTGCTGAGAGAGGTGGGTGAATGATGACTGGTGAATTTCATCTAGCGATCTGCGTCCATGCCTCGTCGGATTAACCCCATCTGTCTAGCCTGCGCCCAGCTGGATGCTGAGGGGGCGATCGCCCTCCACGGCCCCACTGGCGACAACTGCTGGGACAGCAAGCGTTGCCCTCGGCGGCGCTCTCACTACCGCAATCGCCGGGAAAACAAATGCCAAGCGGCGGGCTGAACGGCTAGCAGAGCAGCAGTTA
>JAAUQQ010000064.1 GCA_012032745.1 Synechococcales cyanobacterium RM1_1_8 | reverse complement strand
GGTCGTTTGTCTTGCAGGGTTGCGGGGGGAGGGGCGATCGCTCCGGCCAGTTTGGCTGAAGAAAAAGTTGCGTCAACATCTGAATTAACAGTACAAGCGGCTGAGGTTTTGCCGTTTGTGATGGCTCAAGATTCGTCTGGGGCTTCGGAGGAGTTGGAGGCGGCGATCTCCGAAGGAAATCGGCTTTTCAATGAAGGGAGTCTAGAGTCCCAAAAAGAAGCAATTTTTCAGTTTGAAAAGGCAATCAAGCTGAGCGAAGCGGCAAACCAAAAAGACAAGCAAGCATATTCGCTAGTCAAATTAGCTCAGCTAAATACAGTACTGAATAACAAGCAGAACGCACTTAATTTATACGATCAATCTTTGCTAGTTTATCGTGCATTAGGCGACGTTACCAGGGAATCCATCACCCTTAATAGCATCGGCGCAATATACGATTCTTTGGGGAAGAAAGAAAAGGCACTGGACTATTACAATCAATCTCTACTTTTGAGCCGTGCGGAGAGCGATTACTCTCGCGAGGCTGCCACTCTCAATAATATAGGTGCTGTCTACAAAGATCAAGGTAATTATGTCGAGGCATTGTCTTTTTACCAACAATCTTTAATATTGAACAGAAGATTAAAGAATTTACTCCACCAGATAGATAATCTCAATAATATCGGAGAAATATATGGATTCCAAGGCAAATACTCACAAGCCTTAAGCAATTACTTGAATGCTCTGAAAATCTTTGAAAATTCTGAATCTATCCTCGAAGGTGGGCTCGGAGTCATGATACGTCAGAGAAGTACTCTTCTTTCCGTAGACCATTTTACCAAGGAATTCAAAAAGCATCTCTACTACACAATATCGCTATTTTATTTGATGAGATTGGACAACCTCATAACTCAATCTCTTATTATGAGAAGGCTTTGTCTATCCGAAGAAAAATTGAAGACAAACTTGGCGAAAGTGCCACCTTAAATAACTTGGGTATTGTTTATGAGAGTAATGCTCAATATGATGTTTCTCTTAGAATGTATAGCGAAAGCCTCAAAATTCGCCAGGATACAAATGACTCTTATGGAGAAGCAATTACTTTAAACAATATTGGTTTACTGCTTCGCAAAACTGGTGATATTTCTCAAGGGATTGAGAAGCTTCAGAGTTCTTTAGCTATTTTTCGAAGAATTGGCGATCCTGTAAATGAAGGAAATACACTAGATAGCCTAGGAAGCCTTTACAAAGATAAGGGAAGCTTTTTAGAAGCTGAGAGGGCATATCAACAAGCACTAATTCTACTAAGAGATTCTGGTTCATATCCCATCGAGCGAGTTGTCTTACAAAATCTTGGTGTCTTGTTTGAAGATAAAAGGTCACTAGATCTAGCGATCTCATTTTACAAACAATCTATCAACTTAACAGAAGATATCCGAAAAGATTTGCGTTCACTCCCTTTGGATGCACAGAGTTCCTACACACGAAAAGTCTCGGATACCTATCGCAGGCTTGCCGATCTCTTAATAAAGAAAGGCCGCATCGGCGAAGCCCAGCAAGTCCTCGAACTCCTCAAAATCCAAGAAATCAACGACATCACCGAAGGCACCCGCTCCGCCACCCCCACCGCCCAAATCGCCCTCAGCCAACTCGAACAAGACATCATCGCTCAATACAACTCCCTAATCGACTTCGGCCAAAAACTCGCCGACTGCGAACAAACCCGCTGCGACAAACTGGGAGAATACCAAACCCAATACACCGCCCTCACCCAAGCCTACGATCGCTTCCTCGAAGACACCAAAACCAACCTCACCGCCGCCCGCGCAACTGAAATCGACGCAGGCACCAAAACCTTCCTCGCCAATGCCGATCGCATCATCACCGCCCAACCCAACACCGCCCTCATCTACCCCCTCGTCCTCGAAGACAAAGTCCGCATCCTCTGGGCCACAAAAGGCGGAGCCCTCAACCAAGCCGAATGCCCCCTCGGCGAAGCTGAACTCTCCGGCCTCGTCGAAACCTTCCGCACCGCCCTGCAAACCACCAGCACCGCCACCCCCGTCCAACAAGCTGGCAAAAAACTCTACGACTGCCTCATCCCTCCCAAACTCCAAGCCGTCCTCAATAACAGTCGTATCGACAACCTCATCTTCGTCCCCGATCGCATCACCAACTACATCCCCATGGCCGCCCTCCACGACGGCCAGCAATATCTAATCGAACGCTATAGCCTCTCCAACATCCTCGCCGCCAGCTTCACCGACACCGACAGCCGCCTACCCAGCGAACCCAGCATCCTCGGCTTCGGCTCTCCCAAGCCGTCACCCTCGACAATCCCACCCGCACCTACAGCGCCCTCCCCTTCGTCCCCCAAGAACTCGACGCCATCGTCAAACGCAACAGCAGCGACGACCAACGCGGCATCTTCCCCGGCCAAGAGTTGCTAGACCAAGACTTCACCCAAGCTAATCTCACCACCGCCCTGCTCGACAAACCCAACATCCTCCACATCGCCACCCACGGAGCATTTGTCCCCACCGACCCCCGCAGCTCCTACCTCGTCCTCGGCGACGGCACCTCCATGCCCATTTCCGACGTGCAATACCTGCGCAACCTCAGCAACATCCACCTCGTCGTCCTCTCCGCCTGCGAAACCGCCCTGGGCGGCAGAGACCGCAACGGCCTCGAAATCGCAGGCATCAGTTCCTACTTCCTCGGCGACCCCAGCAAAGCCAAAGCCGTCCTCGCCTCCCTCTGGAAAGTCAACGACCCCGCCACTAGCCTGCTCATGGCCGACTTCTACCAGCAGCTCAATCAAACCGACCCCGAAGGACGCAAACCCACCAAAGCCCAAGCCATGCAAGCCGTCCAGCTAGAATTCATTCGCAGCCAGCAGACCTTGGAAGACGTCGGCAAGAGGGCTGGAATTCGAGTCGTCGGCGAACCCCAAAATCGGCCTCAGTCCCTCTCCCACCCCTACTACTGGGCACCATTCGTCCTAATCGGCAACAGCCTGTAGCCAATTCAGTATAATCATCAGGGCTTGGCAGTAAAGTTTATTGCTCCGCAGGGTGCAGACAAGGAATCTGAGATATGCGACAGCACAAGTTTTGGTCTGTTCAAGGGATGTTATGTCTTGCCTGGGCGCTTGCTTTGCCAGCTTCCGCAGAAATCACTGCCGCCGCCCCCACTTCACCGCCAGCCCTTGGCCAAAGCAATGCAATCACCACCGTCCCCAGCTCAACAGCCCGCCAAGTACAGCCCCAGCTCATCGCCCAAAGCGACGAATTCCCCGATTCACTAGAAGATCCTAGTACCACTCCGTTACAGCGACAGCTAGAACAAGAAAAGCTGCGCCTGGAACAAGAAAAGCTGGAGCTAGAAACCAAAAACGTTGAGCTTCAGCAAAACCAGCTCCAGCTACGTCGAGATATTCTCAATCGAGAGAACCAGCAGCTCGGACTGACAGAAAACAGTAGAGCCATTCCCATCGAGCAAGCTGGGAGTCGATTTGACGGAACCTTAGAAGTGGTTCCCATTGAAAGCAAGATTCTGGTTTTTCAATCCTCCAGTAAAATTGCAAAAACCATCGCCCAAGAGCTAATTGACCTATCAAAGGCCCCTGGCAATTATGGCATCACCGCTATCGTTATCTATGAGCCCGAAGAATTTTCCAATGTCAACAGCTATCGCCTCTACGAAAGCCTACGAAAGGGATTTAGTCGAATGGCACTGACATAAGAGCAGATGAATCTCTGTATTCTCCTTGATATATGATTTTGAGCCATCATTCATCTGTCAACTATGCGAATGAAAGCCGCCGCAACAGATCCCGAAAAGCCTTGCCCCTCGTTAAGGGAGAACCTCAGCATCGTTCTAACCATGCCCTGAAAGGCTTTTTCAGCAAGGGTTTTCGCTTATGTCAGTGCCATTCGTATATGATGTGTGTACCTCTCAATCTCTGGATTGCTCAGCGATGCGGCTGCTTTCTCGTAGTTTGGCTCTCCTCATTTCAAGTCTGTTTCCACTACCCACCAGATTGCTTGGGCAGCAGCCTCTTGAGCTGAAACAGGTCGCGCTGGCGGTTGAACCAATGCAAATCAGCCAGCAGTTTTCCAAAGAAGAAAAGGAAGTTGCTCAAATTCTTTTGCAAGGGCTTGAGAGCTTTAGAAAGAACCATTTTGAAGAAGCGCTTCAAACATATAACAAAGCATTGATACTTTCTAAAGAGAGGGGAATAAAAAAGTGGGAAATGCTGTCTCTTTTAAATATAGGGCTCACCCACTACAGCTTAGGCCGATATGAGAAAGCCATCGATTTATATCAGCAATCTCGAATCATTGCCCATGATCTTGGAGATCAAAAATGGGAGGCTAATTCTTTATCTGAGTTAGGGGTAGTATTCCGAAGCCTAGGCCAATATGAGAAGGCCATTGACTTTTCTCAGCAATCTCTCGATATTAGCCGTGAGCTTGGCGATCGCTCAGGAGAAGCGTCTTCTTTAGCTGGCTTAGGCAATATCTATCTAAATCAGGGTCAGTATAGGCAGGCTATTGCTTCACATAGTGAATCTCTCTCTATAAAGCGTGACATCGGTGAGTATGATGGCGAAGCAGATTCTCTCAGCAGTTTGGGAGTTGCTTACCGCGCGACTGGCCAATATGATTTGGCCATCAATTTGCATCAACAAGCTCTCAAAATTTCTAGAGAAGCTAATGATTTGCGGGGAGAGTCTGTTTCTCTCGGCAACTTGGGAAATGTGTACACGGAATTAGGCCAGTACGAGCAAGCAATCAACTTTCATCAGCAAGACCTTGAGATCAGTATTGAAATTGGCGATCGTGAAGGAGAATTAGCATCTATTAGTAATTTGGGAAGTGCTTACCGAAATCTAAGCCAGTACAAAAAAGCTATCGACTCCTATCAAAAAGTGCTCAACATTGCGCAGAGCATTGGTAATCGCTATGCAGAAGCAGCCTCTCTTGGTAATTTGGGGGTTATGTACGAAATCCTTGGGAAATACAATCAATCGATTGATTTCCATCAGCAAGACTTGTCTATTTCTCGTGAGATTGGTGCTCGTCAGAGAGAAACAATTGCTCTCAGTAGTTTAGGAAATGTGTACTACAGGCTCAATCAATACGAGCGGGCGATCGACTTTCATCAACAAGCCCTTTATATTGCACGGAACATTGGTGATTTACCGTGGGAAGCTAAAGTCTTGGGTCATTTGGGAAATGCATATGACGGGCTGAATCAATACGAGCGGGCCATCGATTTTCACGAACAAGCTCTTGCTATTGCACAAAATATCGGCGATCTAGGGTGGGAAGCCAAGACTCTAAATAACATAGGTAATGCCTATGCTGCTCAAGAAAACTATATCAAAGCCATATCAAGTATCCAAAAAGCCCTCACTCTTCACAGGGCTATTAAAGATCGCGCTGGCGAAGGTATTAACCTTAGCAATCTGGGATTTCATTTCAAGACTCTAGAGCAACCCCAGCTCGGTATTGTCTTCTACAAAGCCTCCGTTGAAATTCATGAAGCCATCCGCAGCGATATATCTGGCCTCAATAATTCACTCCAGCAGTCCTATACCAATACCGTAGCCGACGATTACCGCGCCCTAGCCGATCTCCTCCTTGCCGAAGGTCGCATTGCCGAGGCCCAGCAAGTCCTCGACCTCCTCAAACTCGAAGAACTCCGCGACTTCACCCAAGACACCCGCGCCACTTGGACCAGCAACGGCATCGCCTACACCGCCACCGAACAACCCATCATCGACGCCCACAACGACCTCATCGCCTTCGGCCAAACCCTCAGCGACTGCGAAGCCAGCAACTGCGACCAGCTCAACGCGTTGCTAGACCAACACGAAACCCTCCAAGCCCAATACGACCAGCAAGTCGCCACCTTCGAAACCACCGTCCGCGACAACCGCTACGACGACGAACTCTTTGCCGACCCCGATAACCTCAGCGCCGACGCCCAAGCCCTCCTAGAAGCTAACCCCAACGCCACCCTCATCTACCCCTTCATCACCGACGAAAAGCTCTGGCTTCTCTACGCCACCCCCGGCAGCGTTGGCAGCATCGAAGTCCCCATCACCCAAGCCGAACTGGCCAGAACCGTTCAACAGCTTGGCTCCCAGCTCCAATCCGGCAGCGACCTCGCAAAGCTGCAAGCCACCAGCCAGCAGCTCCACAGTTGGCTAATCGACCCCCTGGAAGAAGCCCTGCAAAATAACGGCATTGAGCACCTCATCTTCGTCAACGATCGCGTCACCCGCTACATCCCCATGGCTGCCCTGTTTGACGGGCAAAAATATCTAATCGAACGCTACGCCGTCTCCAGCGTTCTCTCCCCCGCCCTCACCGACAGCAGCGAAACCCTCGGCGACAACACCAACGTCCTCGGCCTTGGCCTCACCCAGGCCGTTGGCAACTTCAACCCGCTCCCCGCCGTGGAGCAAGAGCTAGATGCCATCATCCGCAGCGACGCAGCCGATGCCATCGGCATCTACCCCGGCCAAATGCACCTCAACGAAGCCTTCACCTTCGACCAGCTCAAGCAAAACGTCGGTCAGCATCGCATTCTGCACATCGCCACCCACGCTGAGTTTGTACCGGGCCGACCCGAGGATTCCTACATCGTCCTCGGCAACGGCGAACAGCTGAAAATTCCCGACATCGAAAAGATTGAGCGTCGTCTGCGCAACCTTCACCTCGTCGTCCTCTCCGCCTGCCAAACGGCCCTGGGCGGCGAGGCCGGAGACGGCAGCGAAATTGCAGGGCTTAGCGCCTACTTTTTAGAAAAAGGCCGCGCCGAAGCCGTGATCGCCTCCCTCTGGGCCGTCAATGACAGCAGCACCAGCCTGCTCATGCAACGCTTCTACGAACTGTTGGCTTCTGGCAAGCTGACGAAAATAGAAGCCTTGCGCCAGGCGCAGTTGAGCCTGCTCTATGATGAAAGCACCGAGGAACGACTGGCAGCAGTGAGGGCTTCAGTCGTTGTCGCAGGCGGAAGCTCACGCTCAGTCGCCCGCACGGACCCAAAGCATCCGTTTCACTGGGCTCCGTTCATTTTGATTGGGAATGGGCTTTAGGACTTCGCAAAGATGAACATTAAAAAAGTTGTAAGACCATCTATTAGCCTACTGGTCTGTCTTTTAGCTCAGCCCTTGCTCCAGCTCATCGACGTAAAGTCTAGCCATGCCGAGGCGGCTCTTGTCCCCCCAGAAATCACAGCACAGCTTATCCCAGCCTATTCTGCTTGTAAGCTAGAACCCAGTCCCTTTGGGATTCGCAGCAACACCAAAGGAAATGCTTCAAGCCACTGGCTTCCATCCCAAACCCACACCCAACCACAACTCGAAATACAACTTCGCTTACTCCTACAGCAAGGCTGGGAACTCTCCCACAACGCTGAATTCGAATCCGCTCTCCCTTGCCTAGAAGCAGCCCTCAAACTCTACCAAGCCATCGACCATCCCATTGGCCAGGGACAAAGCCTATTCAACATCGCTTGGATTTATTACTCCACCGCAGACTACGAAAAAGCGATCGCCACCTATCAGCAAGCCATCACCATCCACTCCCGAATCAGATACCGGGGTCAATGGGGCGAAACCTACTCCCTTGGGGGACTCGGCTTGGTCTACAGTGCCCTAGGAGATCACTCACAAGCCATCACCTACGCCCAACGAACACTCTCCATTGCCAAAGAAGAAGGCGATCGCCTCGCCGAGGGATATTCCTACGTCGATCTCGGCGATTACCACTACGCCCTAGGCAACATTCAACAAGCCCTAGCCTTCTACGACCAGGCGATCGCCACTGGCGTCCAGCACCACGAGGCCTATCCCTATCTCGGCGCAGGCAATGCCCACCAAGCATTGGGAGACTATCAGCAGGCGATCACTAAGTTCCAACAAGCACTCGCGATCGCCGACAACGACTACCCCAGAATTCGTGCTTTAGCTGGACTGGGGAAAACACATCAAGCCAAGGACAAGTTTGAGATAGCTCAAGCCTATTATTTGCAGGCATTAGGTATGGCAGAGCGGATTGGCGATCGCCAAGGAGAAGCAGTTGTCCTAAGCCATCTCGGTAGCCTCCTCGCAGCTCAAGACCAACCAGAACTGGCGACGGTGTTCTACAAAAGCTCTGTTCAACGCAGAGAAGCCATCCGTCAAGGCATCCAAGGCTTGAGTTCACAGTTGCGACAGCAATATGTAGAGTCTGTATCTACTGATTATCGTGTTCTCGCCGACCTCCTCCTCTCCCAAGGCCGCGTCCTCGAAGCCCAACAAGTCCTCGAACTCCTCAAAATCCAAGAACTCCGCGACTACACCAAAGACACCCGCGCAGGCGGCCAAACCAACGGCGCTCCCCTCACCCCACCCGAAGCCGCCATCGTCCCACCCCACAACCAACTCATCAGCCTCGGCGCAAAACTCACCGCCTGCGAAAGCCAAAAGCCCTACTGCCCGGAGCGCCAGCAACTGCAAACCGATCGCAAAGCCGCCCTCGCCACCTTCAACCAAAAAGCCGAAGACCTCCGCCTCGCCTTCCGCTCCGAAACCACCACCGACCCCGCCCTGCTCGAACAAGGCGAACTCACCCGCGCCGCCCAAAAACTCATCCAAGCTCACCCCAACTCCGTCCTCATCTACCCCCTCGTCCTCGAAGACAAACTCTGGCTCGTCTGGGGTGCCCAGGCCGGTCAGCAAGGCGTCATCTTTGACAGCAAAGAAATCCCCGTCAGCCGCAAAGAGCTCAGCACCACCGTCGCCCAATTCCGCACGTTGCTGGAGCAACGCGGCGACGAAGCCGAACTCCAACGCACCGGCCAACAACTCTACAACTGGCTGATCGCCCCCATCCGCCCAGAGCTAGAAGCCAATGGCGTAGACCGCCTCATCTTCTCCCTGGACCGCGCCACCCGCTACATCCCCATGGCCGCCCTCCACGATGGCGAGCAATACCTGGTCGAAAACTTCACCACCTCCACCATCCTCACCGCCGATGGCACCGACACCACGGACCGCCTCGCCCCCGCCATTGCCGACAACCCCGTCCTGGGCCTGGGCCTCACCCAAGCCGTCCCCGGCTTCAATGCCTTGCCCAACGTCGCCAGCGAAGTCAACGGCATCGTCCGCCGCGACAGCCCCGACGACAGCGCAGGCATCTTCCCCGGCGATGAAAAATTCGACCAAGCCTTCGACCAAAGCGCCTTTGACGACCTAATCGACTACCGCATCCTCCACATCGCCACCCACGGTCAATTTGTCAGCGGCAACCCCGACGACTCCTTCCTGTTGCTTGGCAACGGCGAACGGCTCAAAATACCTGAAATCCAGACCATGGCAGACCTTGGCGGCATCCACCTCGCCGTACTCTCCGCCTGCGAAACCGCCAAAGGCGGCATCGACAAAGAAGGCATCGAAGTCTCCGGCCTCAGCTACTACTTCCTCACCCAAGGCGTCAAATCCGTCGCCGCCTCGCTGTGGCTCGTGAACGATGCCAGCACCAGCGAACTGATGCAGCGCTTCTACGCCAACCTGGCCGCTGGACAAAGCAAAGCCGAGGCATTGCGGCAGGCGCAATTAAGTCTGATGGAGGCTGAACAGCCGGCAGGGCAAGATGCCGATAGAGCATCCGTTGCCGTTGTTTCATCTAACGGAATAACGAGGGCTGCGGCAACTGGCAGCTTCTCCCATCCCTACTACTGGGCTCCGTTTATCTTGATTGGCAATGGCTTGTGAGCGGGCGATAATTGCAACAGGCGCTGTTTCCCTTGAATGTTTCCAGTGAACCTTCCCATGCAACTCGCCCAAGACTCCCAAGCTGCGATTCCCTTGGGCTATCGCTCCCAGGCCGAAGACACTTCGGCTGAGGTGGACCGCATGGCCTTTGCGCTGTTGCGTCAGCGATCGCCCCAACAACGCCTCCAAAGTGCCGCTGCCTTGATGCGCAGCGCCCGCCAGTTTTCACTCAACTGTTTTCAGCAGCGGTTTGCCCACCTGTCTGAATCCCAATTTGCCCGCAAGGTCGCCGAAGCTTGGCTGCAAGAGCATTGTCCGCCACAATATGTGCCTACAGGTTCATCCATGACTTGGATTCAGGACTCGATTCAGCTCGCTGCCCAGCTTCACCCGCTGTTTGAGTCCTTGGAGATTCCCTATTATGTGACGGGCGGAGTGGCAGCGATCGCCTACGGAGAATCGCGCACCACTCAGGATTTAGATGTGGTCATTGCGGTGCAGCGGTCTGATATTCCGCGTTTGGCGTTGGCGCTTGAAGTTGCAGGTTTTTACGTTCCTGGGATGGATGATGCAGTTTCAGGGAGAATGCGATCGCTTCAAGTGACAGAGACTGCAACGATCTCGCGGGCAGATTTAATGATTGCGGATCTGGAGAATGCCACGGTCCAGGAGTATGAGCAACTAAAATTTGAGCGGCGGCAGGCTTATTCCCTCCGAGAGGACCTCCGGATTTATTTGGCGTCCCCGGAGGATCTGGTGGTGAATAAACTGCATTGGGGGCAGCAGAGTCAGTCGCAAAAACAATGGCGGGATGTGCTGGGCATTTTGAAGACGCAGCAGGAGCTGTTGGATTTTGAATATATTTATCGCTGGGCCAAGCCGTTTGAGCTGTGGGGGTTGGTGCAGCAGGCTTGTTTGGAGGCGGGGGTGGGGGAAATTGCGGCGCAGCAGTGGGCAGTTCAGGTTGCGCCGGTTTTGTGGCGGGCCTTTGCGATCGCCCAGGAGCGCCAGCGAACCATACAGGTCTCGCCGGGGCTAGAGGTTGCGGAGGGGCGGCTTTATCGCTTGACTTTCGACCAGGGCAAGGGGCAGTTGTCGGTGCTGGCGCTGCGGGATGATCGGGAGGTGGTTTGTGTGGGTCGGGCGGGGCGGGTGATTTTGGCGAATCCGGCTTTGGGCGATCGGGCGGCTTGGGCGGGGATTCGAGATCGGTTGAAAGCGTAGATTGGGGTTGGGCTTGGGTACTTGATGCAACAGGTTGGGGTTGATGCGGCGATCGCATCCCTCTGGCAAGTCAGCGACGGCGGCACCCAATCCCTCATGGACGCCTTCTACGCCGCCCTGGTTACAAGCGTAGTGCGATACGCTAAAAGTAGAGTGGCAGGATCAAGACGAAGATGACCACAAAGGAACGTTTACTGAATGCAATTGAAACGACGCCAGAGCCGATCTTGGCTTTGGTATTGGCTTTCTTGGAATTTTTGCAGGGGCGATCGCAAACTGAGCTGGCTAAGTTTGGCACAACAATCCCTCAGGTTCCTTCTGCCAACCAGGCCGTTATTGCTAATGTAGAATCTGTTTCGGGTAATCATGGCGATCGTCCGATTCTGCGTCATGTGGGTCAGTGGACAGGAGACGACCTAGAAATTTGCCTTGAGGAAGTACATTCCTCACGGGGTCGTGCTGAGTTTTAGCGATGACCTATCTACTGGACACCAACCACTGTAGCGATATTCTTTTTGGTAACGCGCAGGCACTGTCCCGCTTAGGGGTGATGCCTCCTGGAAGCCAGCAAAACCGAAGATTTCAACGACGAGATTTGGTCGATCACCCTTTCAAAGAACGGTACCAAAATAACGGCTAAACGTATAGCTCTGATTCGGATCTAAAACGGCCATCCCCTCACCTCCAAAACGAACTGTCCAACATCCCCCTCAACCTACACCGATCAAACGACACTGAACGTAATCGACAACGCCGCCACCTGGGCCGCCGCCGACAGCGCCGCCTCTGGGTTGTACTGCACCCAACTGCGATCGCCCCGCCCCCGCATCCCCCGACTCAAGTCCGCCTGCAACAGATCGACAAACGCCAACGGCTCCTCCACCGGCCCAGAGATGGACCCCGATCGCGTGCCCCGCTCCGTCGCCTCCTTCTCCAGCACCTGCAACGACTCCCGCAGCGGCGCAATGCTAGCTACAATCAGCACCTCCGCCGTACCTGCTGGGGGTTGGACAACGAGCTTGAAGCGATCGCCCTTCGTCGCATCCGGCAGATTCCGCGTCGCCCCCGCAGGCACCAGCGCATCGTTAATCCCCGACGAAAACTCATTCGGGAACACCGGAATAATCAGCCCCTCCGAATCAATCACCAACGCCGTCATATACAGATCCTGCTCCGACCCATTGCGAATCTTGAGCTTCGCTTCCGAATTGAGTGGCACCTGCAAAATGCCATTCTTCACCGTCACATCCCCCACAGGCTGCGGCAAATCATCTTTGCCTTTACCCAATCCCCGACTTCCCCGAGGCGTATACTGCGCCGCCTTGCCAACGCCCCCGTTCCCCGAGACAATCTCCAGCTCCGCCGTCACATCCATCCGCGAGGCATCGGCATTCAGCACCAGCTTGATCAGCCGAGACGCCAGCAACGCCCGGAGCTTGGATTTCAGCCGACCTGCATCCGCCTCTAGCGCCGCCTCCACCGACTCCCCCGCATCATCAAACGACCCCGGAATCACCGTCAGCCCATCCTTATCTAGCAGCCCTAAACTATTGGCAACCGGCACCACGGCCTGATCGCCTCTGGCTGCGGCCACCACGTCTGGCGTCGCCCGTCCCAAAATGTAATGCACCTCCGTCCGGTTCAGCTCCACCGGCACATACTTCCCTAATTTTGGTAGCATTTGCCGCGCCGCCTGCTTCTCCGCCGCCGTCAACGAATCCGCCAGACCAATCATCAGGGGCAAATCTGACGGCACCGCCCGCACCTCCTCTTGCAGCAGCAACCCAGCCCGAGGCGCAGCCACATTGCGCGTATTGCCCAGCAGTTTAGCCGTCGCGCGCAGGCCGTCTCGTTGGGTGAGCTGCACTAATCCTGCTTCTTGGCCTCTGTCGTTCAACAACGTAAACGTCGAATCCGCCCCAAACGCCGACAGCGCCTGGGGATTGATTCCCCCCAGCCAGAGCCGCACCTCACTGCCCTGCACATCCGTAATCACCGCCTCCGCCGGAGTGATCTGCCGAGGCAAGAAATATACCTGCTCCTGGGCGATCGCCCGTGTCGTCGTCGCTTTGACCTCAAACTCCGGCACCTGCCGCGTCGAAGAAATCCGCGTCGTCAACCGCGACACGCTGTTCACGATATCCTCAACCTTCTCATCTCCCTCCGACTGCCAGAGATACTGCGTCAGCGCATAGGTAAACGCCCCGGCATAAAAGCCATCAAACGGCGTATCCGCCGCAAGCTGCTCCCGACTGGCCGAAGCAATCACCACGCCCTTGGCAATCTCCTGCTTGCGCATCTCTTCCACCTGCGATCGCGCCAGCCCCAGCTTGGTCTCAATTTCCTGGAACAGCTCCGCCTGTAGCTCCGCTTCTTCCGGGCTACGACGGAACCGCTTGCCCCCCTCGATCGCCCGCACCTTCAAATTTCCCCGCTTGCCCCCACCGGCATGGCAGCTATCCAGCACCGCCGTAAAGTTATCCGTCGGCACCAGCATCATCAGCAAAAACAGCGTCTTGCCCATGATGTCAGAAACCTGAACTAGCTCCTCGTTGCCCACTTGCTTGACCTGAGCTTTGCGATCGATCGGCAAAAATGTACTGTTCAGCTCATCATCAAAGCCACTTTCCTCATCAAACACCCGCGCCCCGTGACCCGAGAAGTGGAACACCACCACATCGTCTGCTGCCGCTTCGTCGATTAGGTGGCGGCGAAATTCTCCCAGAATGTTCTCTCGCGTAGGGGCGATGTCGCTGACTTCAGGGTCATCGGCAATTACCACAATGTTCTGGGGATCAAAGCCAAAGCGATGCATGAGCAACTCCCGCTGAAGCAGTACGTCGGTGATGCAGCCGTCGAGCGGAGCGTCGTCGTACTGGTTGATCCCGACCAGCAACGCCCGCTTTGTTCCAGGTGTTTCCTGTGCCAGCACCCGACCATAGCGGCTGGCTCGCTGGGTTAGATCAATCTGGCTGAGACCGATGGCAGCGAGCGCAGAGCCACTGAACTGAAGAAACTGACGGCGCTTGATCGAAGACACACGGACACTCCCCTAAAAGCGATATGGTTGAGCAGTTGGGTGCTATCAGAAGCTTATCTGTCAGAGCGAGTAGAGCTTATTCCGGATGTCTCACCAGTGAACAGGGCTCGGTGTTAAAAACCAGCGAGAATGTAATAATCACAAGGCATTCAGCGGTTTGAAAATCAGCTTATCCCCCGATCGCTGCCCCCCAATTGCCATTTTATGGATGTTCCATTTCGTGAATCGAGTCCGAGCTGGGAAGGCAGCAAGGCCCTGCGCCGCGCCTGGGAAGCGGTGGACTATTGGCTGGGCCAGCGGGATTGGCCAGAGCCGCCCGACCTGTCGAGTTGGTCCCTGCCGGGCTGGCTGCAAGCGTTTCTAGAATCCCTGGGCGAGGGGCTGGCGGCGGTGTTTGGCTTTTTTGCCCAGCTCACCGCCTGGCAGTTGTCACTGTTGCTGCTTCTGCCGCTGTTGGTCCTGGCCTACCAGCTGTGGCATCGGTCCCAGCGAAGGGCGGGATTAGGCTGGGTTAGCTCGCGCCCCCAGGCCCCAGAAGACTCAGCCCTGCTGACCGGCTCAGCGGCGGACTGGCTGGCCCAGGCCCAGGCCGACCGCCAGGCCCAGCGCTATGATGAAGCCTGTCGGGCGCTGTATTTCGCGCTACTGCTCAAGCTGGATGAAACCCAGCTCGTGCCCCAGCAGCCCAGCCGCACCGATCGCGAATATCGCTATCTCACCCAGGATCTGCCCCAGCCCGATGGCCCCCATTTGTTGCTGGAGACCCACGAACGCCTGTGTTTTAGCACTGCACCTGCTTCCCTGGGGCTGTTTGAGCGCTGTCTGGAGGCCTATGGAGAGGCGGAGCAGCAGATCGAGCAGTGGCTTCAGCAGCGGCTGGCCCAGCAGCAGTTAGCCCAGCAGCAATTGGCCCAGCAGCAATTGGCCCAGCAGCCGTTGGTAACGACCCCCCAAAAAACTAAAAACCAGTCTAGGAGGCAGCCATGACCGCCCCCAATCGGCATTTTTCCTGGGGCCTTCTGAAGCATCGCCGCTGGCGGGTGCTGCTGATTGGCGCGATCGCCCTGCTCTTTCTCACCCTCACCTTGGCCCCCCAGCGGGGCAACCAACTGCTGCGGGGCTCCACCTATGGCCGGGCTCCCGATGGCTACGGGGCCTGGTATCAATACATGGAAGACCAGGGAACGCCGATTCAGCGCTGGCAAAAACCCCTGAATACATTTTTGGCCCGGCAGGCTGAGCCCGGCCCAGGGGCGGACCGGCCCATTACCCTGCTCCAGGTGGGCAGCAGCGAAATTTGGGCTGACGATGAAGCGCGGGAGCGAGAGGCGCTGCAAGCCTGGCTGGCCCAGGGCAATCGCCTCGTGGTGCTCCAACGTCGAGGTGAGGTAACCGCAGCGCCCTTTCGCACCGATTTGGCCACCCCCTTGGGCGAGGTGCGGATCGAAACCCGTCGCCGCCACCGGGTCTTGGAAAACATCCCCCAGCAGCCTGGGGCGATCGAGGCACGGAGGAATTTGGGGGGAAATTCACAGGCAAGTTCCAGGCACAGTTCCAGGGACAGTTCCAGGGACAGCTCCAGACTGGATTTTGTCCAGAACAGGCCGGATGCCCCCCCGCCGAACCGTCGCTTTGAGCCCATGCCAGGCCGGGAGGCTGAGGCGGCGGGAACCGTGACGCTGCTGGCCGATGACTTTGGCGCGATCGCTGGGCCGAGGGCCAGGACCAGGGCAGCCGCATTGAAGTGGTGACGCCGGATTTGGGAGCCAATGCCTACCAAACGGCAGCGGGGAACTATGCCTTTCTGGCAGGATTGGTCAAGGCGGGGGAAGCGGAACTGTGGGTGAATGAATTTAGCCATGGCTACCGCGATCGCGAAACCGATGATTCAGCCCAGCAGGCCGTCTGGGGCGATTACTTCCTGCGGGCACCGCTGATGCTGGTTTGGGTGCAGGGGCTGGTGCTGTTGGCCATCGCCCTGGTTGCCCTCAACCGTCGCTGGGGGCCATTGCAGCCCCTGAGCATTCCAGCGGTGAATAACAGCGAAGCCTACATGGCTGCCCTGGCCGGGGTGTTGCGGCGCTCCGGCGGGACGGGGTTTGTGCTCAGCCAGTGGCAGGCGGCGGAGCGACGGCGGCTCCAGCGGCAGTTGGGTCTGGGCGATCGCCCGGTGCCCCTGGGAGAACTCTTACAAAGTTGGGAACGACGCACCGGAGAATCGTCCGCCGCCCTAGCAAAGGTCATGGCTCCCCTGCCGGAGCAGCCCCCCGCTTTGGGTCAACTGCGCCAGTGGTTCCAAAGCCTGGCCCAGCTCCATCGCCTAGGCCAGAAGCATTCTCTCTAATGGATTTGGTTTTGTGAGCTCGACCTCTTTGTGGAGATCACAGTCCTAAAGCAAGAGAAAACGCGGCTAAG